>NZ_CP142860.1:3300000-3446181 GCF_036287215.1 Caproiciproducens sp. CPB-2 | reverse complement strand
TCTTTAAACCTCATTCTAACAATTATTTATACTCTTAGGCATAACATAAATTATATTACCACAAAATACAATTTATTTCAAATTTCAATTGTCGGAGAAAATACAGTATATTGTATTGCGCGCGTGTAAAACACATAGAGTATAAAATTTTTTTAAATAGCGCGCTTCCACTTTTCTTTTACGGGGAAGTGTGGTATATTGATTTATATAGCTCGACCGATTCGCCGGTCAGCCTGCACGCCGGTAAAATTCCAATATTTTTTCGGTACGGGGGACAAAATTTAGGTTGACAGGCTGCGCATATTTAATATATAATGCTATATTGCAAGGTTTGTACCCCGAAAGGAGGTTTTTTCATGCTGAGAACTTATCAACCAAAGAAGCTCCACAGAAAAAAGGAGCATGGTTTCAGAAAAAGAATGTCCACAAGCAACGGCCGTAAGGTTTTGGCCCGCCGCAGAGCAAAGGGCAGAGCACGTTTGAGCTATTAAGCAAAAGGGCCACGGTGAGTGGCCTTTCTTTTTAGCTTCGCTGCTTCACGGAACAAATCAGAATTGTGGTGCGATTTTAAGTATGGATTTATTGATTCCCATAACAGAAAACAAGGATTTCCGCAGGATCTATGCAAAGGGAAAATCGTATGTCAGCCCTGTGGTCATTACCTATGTTACGAAAAATCGCAGTAAAAACGTCCGGGTAGGGATCACCACCAGCAAAAAAATCGGCAACGCCGTAAAAAGGAACCGTTCCCGCCGGGTGATCCGCGAGGCCTTCAGAACCCTGGTGCCCGAAATTGCTCCGGGACATGATTTCATTTTTGTAGCCAGGGGCAAAACGCCTTTTGTAAAAAGCACGGAAGTTCGCCGTGCGATGCTGCTGCAGCTGAAGAATGCGGGGGTCTTGAAATGAAGCGCCCGCTTATTTTGCTTATCAGGTTCTACCAGAAAGCCATTTCTCCCTACAAAAAACCGTGCTGCAGATACTACCCCACCTGCTCGAATTACGCGATCGAGGCGATCGAGCGCTTCGGTGCTTTTAAAGGATTCTGGCTTGCATTCTTTCGGATACTGCGCTGCAACCCGTTCAGCCGCGGAGGGTACGACCCCGTGCCGGAAAAACGGGACAAGCGATAACCACTATAGAGGAGTATTGCCCATATGACGGAGATTTTTAATTTTTTCGGAAACATTCTCGGCTATCTGCTTTGGTTTTTTTATACGCTGATTCAGAATTACGGCGTGGCAATCATTTTGTTTACACTCGTATTGAAAATAGTCATGTTCCCGTTTTCCATCAATCAGCAGAAATCGATGGCCGCGAACAGCAAAATGGCCGCCAAACAAAAAGAACTGCAGAAAAAATACGGGAACGATAAGGTAAAGCTTCAGGAAGAGACACAGAAGCTTTATGACAAAGAGGGAATCAATCCGGCGAGCGGATGCCTGACCACCTTTATCCCTTTCCCGATCATGATCGGACTGTTTTATACCGTGCAGAACCCGCTTGCGAACGCCCTTCACCTTTCCGCCGACGGAATCGCGAAGGCCGTTGAAATGCTCAGGCAGATTCCCGGTTTAGGCGCAAGCTTTTCCGCCCAGTACGCACAGATTGAAATCGTCAAGCATTTTGCGCAGCTGAAGCCCCAGCTGACCATGTTCAGCGCGGCGGAGCTTACGAAAATAGAATCCTTCAGCCACGGCTTCCAGTTTATGGGACTGAATCTTCTGGACACGCCGAGCGACGGCGCGAATATATTCGGAACCCTGTTCCGTTCCAACCTGTGGGTGATCCCCGTTCTGTGTCTGGCGACCTCTTTGGTTACCCAGTACTTCATGATGAAGATGCAGCCGGGAATGCAGCAGCAGCAGGGATGCATGAAAGGAATGCTCTATCTGATGCCGCTGTTCAGCGCATGGCTTGCCTGCACAATGCCCGCGGCGGTTGGTTTTTATTGGATTATTTCGACGATATTCGGTTTCCTGCAAACCATTATTCTGAATATCTGGTACAGCCCGGCGGACCTGAACGCAAAAGCGGAAGCGCAGAGGGTTGCCCTTCTGGAAGAAAATGAGTCAAAGATGAAGCCTGTTGCCGGCGCTTTCTACAGAAATCAGGAAATCAACCCGCAGCCGCAGCAAAGGGCGACAGCAAAATCGGGAGCTTCAAAAACGAAAACAAAAGGCGGAAAGACAAATTCGGATGACTATTTAGGAATGAAAAAATAAGACGAACCGGGGAGGGAATACCGTGATAAAAGAAGCGATTGCAACCGGTGAAACCGTTGAGCTGGCAAAAGAAGCCGCATGCAGGGAGCTCGGCGTTGAATCCTATGAAGCGGAATTTGAAATTTTGGAAATGCCGACGAAAAAGACCTTCGGCCTTTTCGGCGGAAACCCTGCGAAGGTAAGAGTCTTTATCAAAAACGATCCGGCGGAGGCCGCCGCGAAGTATCTGAAAGGGATCCTTGACAAAATGGGTCTTTCTGCGGTGGATATTCAGATCAAAGAGGAAGAGAACGGCGCGCAGCTGTCTCTTTCCGGCGATGATATCGGCTTTATCATCGGTCACCGCGGGGAAACGCTGGACGCGCTTCAGTATCTGACCGGCCTTGTCGCCAACCACATTGACAATTCCTATTACAGAATTACCATCGACATTGGAAATTACCGCGAAAAACGCAAGGAAACGCTTGAGATCCTCGGAAAGAAGATTGCGGCGAAAGCGATCAAGACCGGGCGCAATTCTTCCCTGGAGCCTATGAATCCATATGAACGCAGAATCATCCATACCGCTGTCCAGACAGTCGAAGGCGCAAAATCCTGGTCCGAAGGCGAAGATTTGTCCCGCCATGTCGTGATTGGGCCGGAAGCAGGCGAACGCTCGGCTCCCCGCAGGAATAATTACGGCAAGGGACGCCGTCCGTACAATGACAAACCGCGCGGCGGCGGATACAACAACAGACAGCCGAGATCCGCGCCGAACGCCGGCCCCGGACCGAGCGTCGGTTCCGGACCGAACCCTGGCCCTGCTCGGCAGCCGGTGCAGAAGGCAGCGCCGAAGAATGAAGGCAAGGCTCCGCTTTATGGCCGCGTTGACGTCAAGAAATAATCTATAAGAAGCACTGAGGGCGGTTCATTGGAATCGCCCTTTTGTTTTTATTTCGGGGCGTGGATTGAAATGCGGCGAACCTTGGCACAATCAAGATGCTTTATAGTCACTCCCAAACAGGAGTGCGGATTGAAATGCGTTTTAGGCACATGCCCGGTAATAATATTGTGTCGCTCCCTGTACGGGAGTGTGGATTGAACCATCCGCTCCCGATCTCTCATGCGTCCTGCTCCGGGTCGCTCCCCACACGGGAGCTTGGATTGAAATTGCTCGAAGGCGATTCCTAAGTCAGGTTCTCTGTTGTCGTTCCCGTGTGGAACTCAAAATTGGAAAAATAAGCAATATGTAATACAAAGATGATTTTAATCTTTTGAGGGAACAAAATGAAAAATGAAAACGGATATGCTCCGTCAGCAAAAACGATCGCGGCGGTTTCCACCCCGCAGGCGCCGGGGGGAATCGGCATTGTGCGCCTTTCCGGGCCGCGGGCAAAAGAGATCGCCGGAAAGGTGTTCACCTCCCGGCACGGAAAAACACTAAAGGACGTGAAAGGGTATACCGCCCTTTACGGCAGGGTGCATGACGGCGAAACGGATATCGACGAGGCGATCGCCCTGAATTTCACCGCGCCCGCCAGTTTTACCGGCGAAGATGTGGTGGAGCTTTCCTGCCACGGAGGGCTGTATATCATGCGCCGCGTCCTGAAAGCGCTGTTTGCCGCTGGCGCGGTTCCGGCCGGGCCGGGTGAATTTACGCGCCGGGCGTTCCTGAACGGAAAAATCGGGCTGACCGAGGCGGAGTCCGTGATGCAGATCATTTCCGCGCAGGGGGAACAGGCCGCGAAGGCCGCCCTTGCCGGTCACGACGGCGCGCTGGAGAAGAAGATCATCAAAATACGCGGGATGCTGATCGAGGCCGCCGCGCATTTATCCGCCTGGGCGGATTATCCGGAGGACGATATCCCGCAGGTAAACCCGGAAAAGCTGCAGACCACCCTTCTGACCGTAAAATCGGAGATCGGGCATCTTCTGCGCCAGTTCGACGCTGGGCGGGCTATCCGCGAGGGAGTTGCGACGGTGATCGCAGGGCGCCCGAATGTGGGAAAATCCACCCTGATGAATCTGCTGGCCGGGTGCGAGCGCAGCATCGTCACCGAATACGCCGGAACGACCCGCGATATTGTCGAGGATACGGTGATTCTCGGCGACGTTCCGCTCCGCCTGTCCGACACCGCCGGAATCCGCCTGACCGACGACCCCGTGGAGAAAATCGGCGTGGACCGCGCGCGCGGCAAGCTGAGGGAAGCGCAGCTGATTCTGGCTGTTTTCGACTCCTCTCAGGAGCTGAACGACGAGGACCGGGAGCTGATTTCCGCAATCCGGGAATCCGCCGCGATCGCGGTCATCAATAAAAGCGATTTGCCCGCAAAAATAGACGTACGGTATATCAAGAAATATTTTCAACAAATAGTATATATTTCCGCGCTTTCGGGCGAAGGACTGCAGGAGCTGAAGGACGCGGTGGCGGAAGTGCTGCGTACTTCGGAGCTGAACCCCGCGGACGGGATTCTGTTCACGGAGCGCCAGCGCGCCGCCGCCCGGCAGGCCGGAGACTGTGTAACGGAGGCGCTGACGGCGGTGGAAAGCGGGGTTACGCTGGACGCCGTGACGGTATCGATCGAAGGGGCGGTTTCCGCGCTTTTGGAGCTGACCGGTGAACGCGCGACGGAAGCGGTCGTGGATTCCGTCTTCTCGCATTTTTGTGTAGGAAAGTAAACGAATCATATGGGAGGAATACCTTTGAAATACGATGCCGGTAATTATGATGTTGTGGTGATCGGCGCCGGACATGCCGGAATCGAGGCCGCGCTCGCATCCGCGCGCCTCGGCTGCAGCACCTGCGTTTTTACGATCAATATGGACGCCGTGGGGAATTGCCCCTGCAATCCGTCTATCGGCGGAACGGCGAAGGGCCATCTGGTCCGGGAAATCGACGCACTGGGCGGGGAAATGGGAAAAACCGCTGACGAAGCCATGCTGCAGAGCAGAATGCTCAATCTGGGCAAAGGCCCCGCCGTCCATTCTCTGCGCGCCCAGATCGACCGCCGGGAATACGGCAAGATCATGAAACGGAAGCTTGAGACACAGCCGGACCTGCAGCTGAAGCAGGCGGAAATCGTGGATCTGGAGCGGGGGCCGGACGGCCTGTGGCTGGTCACGACCCGGATGGAAGCGGTTTACCGCGCAAAGGCGGTGGTGATCGCCACCGGTACTTATCTTGGCGGAAAAATTTATGTCGGCGACGTTTCCTATGAGGGCGGGCCGGACGGAATGTTTCCCTCGGCGTTCCTCGGCGCGGCGCTGAAAAAAATCGGCCTGCGCCTTCGCCGGTTCAAGACCGGCACCCCCGCGCGCGTTTTGAAATCCAGCATCGACTTTACCGGCCTTGAGGTACAGGAAGGCGACGAACCCGTCGTTCCGTTTTCCTACGATACCCTGACTCCGCTGAAAAACCGTGCGGTCTGCCATATCTCCTGGACAAACGACTCCACCAAGCAGGTGATTCTGGAAAATATTGGGCGCTCCCCCATGTACAGCGGCAAAATCGAGGGGGTGGGCCCCCGGTACTGTCCGAGCTTTGAGGATAAGATCATGCGTTTTCCGGATAAGAAGCGACATCAGCTTTTTATTGAGCCCTGCGGGATGGACACCGAGGAAATGTATTTGCAGGGGATGAGCTCTTCGCTGCCGGAAGAAGTGCAGATCGCTTTTTACCGCACGATCAAGGGATTGGAGCATGTGGAAATCATGCGCTGCGCCTACGCGATTGAATACGACTGTGTCGACCCGCTTCAAATGGAGGCGACGCTGGAATTTCAGGAATTTCCCGGGCTTTACGGCGCGGGGCAGTTCAACGGCAGCTCCGGTTACGAGGAGGCCGCCGCGCAGGGGCTGGTTGCCGGAATCAACGCCGCTCTGAAGGTACGGGGAAGGGAGCCGATGATCCTTGACCGCGCAGGCTCCTATATCGGAACCCTGGTGGACGACCTGATTACCAAGGGGGTGAGCGACCCCTACCGGATGATGACGTCGCGGAGCGAATACCGGCTGGTGCTTCGTCAGGACAACGCCGACGAACGCCTGACGCCGACCGGCAGGAAAATCGGGCTGATTTCCGATGAGCGCTGGGAACGGTTCCAGCAAAAGCAAAAGCAGAAGGAGCAGGAGCTTCTGCGCGCGGAAAAGACCGTCCTGCCGCCGTCCGAGGCCCTGAATCAGCTGCTTGTTTCACATGAAACATCGCCGGTAATCACCGGTGTGCGCTTGGCCGAGCTGATTCGCCGCCCGCAGCTGAACTATGGGATTTTAAAGGAAGTCGACAGGGACCGGCCCGACCTGCCCGCCGCGGTTTTTGAAAACGTGGAAATTGAAATCAAATATGAGGGCTACATCAAACGGCAGAAAGCGGATATTGCGGAAATGCGCCGTCTGGAAGAACGCCGGTTGCCCGCCAAGATCAATTATAAGGAAATTGTCGGCCTGAGAACCGAAGCGCAGGAAAAACTGCAGAAGGTGATGCCCGCAAGCGTCGGACAGGCTTCCCGCATTTCGGGCGTCAGCCCCGCGGATATTTCCGTGCTGCTGATCTGGCTTGCGCGCGGCAGGGGGGAATAAGATGGAGGATATTCGCGAGCGGCTGGTTTCTTCCGCACAGGGCGCGGGAATCGCGCTGAGCGGGAAACAGGCGGAAAGTTTTCAACAATATATGGAGGTCCTGTTGAATTGGAATCAGAAAATCAACCTGACCGCCATAAAGGAGCCTGAGGAGATCGCGTACAAGCATTTTCTGGACAGCATCCTGATTTTGAAGTACCTGACCCTGCCGGAAGGCGCGAAGCTGATCGATGTCGGCACCGGCGCGGGGTTTCCCGGCGTACCGCTCAAGCTGATGCGTCCCGGCCTGAAACTGACCCTGCTGGACGGGCTCAATAAACGCCTGGTCTTTTTGCAGGATCTGGCGGAAAAGTTACCTTTCAGCGCCGAATTTGTACACGCGCGCGCGGAGGAAGCCGGAAGGCAGGGCGCATACCGGGGAAAATTCGATTTTGCCACCGCAAGGGCCGTCGCGCCGCTGAATTTGCTTTGCGAATACTGCCTGCCGTTTCTGAAAATCGGAGGGGTATTTATCGCGATGAAGGGGCCCGAGCCGGAGGAGGAAGTCCGTGCGGCGGAAAATGCCGTCGCTCTCCTGGGCTGTACGCTGGACGCAATCGAAAAGTTTGAACTGCCGAACAGGGACAGCCGCAGTCTGATACTGATCAGACGGACGGGACCGATTCCCGCGGCCTATCCGCGGCACGGGGCAAAGATTGCGAAAAGCCCGCTTTAAGCCTTCCTTCCTATGCGGCGGCAATCATTTTTAGAACCGTGGCGCCGCTTCGGATAAACAGGAATCGTGTGGAAGGAACCCGAAAGCACACAAACTGCCAAAAAGGAACAAATAAAAAATTTTTTGATTACCATAATTTTACAAAAAATTGCCGCGCTCCATGTTATCCTAAACAAAAAGGGACAAGCAGGGAGGCGGCGAATTTGCATATTATGGGTGAAAAGCGCAAAGTGGTTCAGATCAATATCGATTCAATCCATCCAAATCCGGCGCAGCCGCGGCGTTCGTTCAGCGAGCAGGAATTGCTGGAGCTGTCGAGAAGCATCCGGACAAACGGATTGCTTCAGCCGATTTCCGTCCGCCGCGTCAAAGGCGGCTACGAGCTGATCGCCGGGGAGCGAAGACTGCGCGCCTGCAGGATGGCCGGCCTTCCCACCGTCGCCTGCATTATCAGCGATTGTTCCGCGGAAACCAGCGCCGTCCTTGCCATGACCGAGAACCTGCAGCGTCAGGATTTACAGATCTTTGAGGAAGCGGAAGGAATCCGCCGCCTGATCGAACAGTGGGACGTTACACAGGAGGAAGCGGCGCTGCGGCTGGGAAAAAGCCAGTCCACGCTTGCGAATAAGCTTCGTCTGCTCAAGCTCTCCGAAGAGGAGAGGGAAAAAATTACCGCCTGCGGGCTGACCGAGCGGCATGCCCGTGCGCTGCTGCGCATTAAAGAGGAGAAAGTCCGCGAGAAGGTGCTCGCCCAGATTATCGGGAAGCACCTGAACGTGCAGCAGACGGACGATCTTGTGGATAAGATTCTGGAAGAAAACCAAAAACCGAAAAGCAAACGCACTTTGGTTATTAAGGACGTGCGTGTCTTTCTGAATACGATCAACCATGCGATTGAAACGATGAAACAAAGCGGCATCAATGCGCAGACGCTGAAAAGCGAAACGGACGAATATATTGAATGCTTGGTCCGTATCCCCAAGGCGCAGGCGACGGGTGGAAAAAAGCCTGCTTAATATTGAGTATAAGAGTTTACTCCTATTTCCCTATATCATTTCCCACAAGGCAGGCCGAACGCTATGTTCGGCCTGTTTTGTTTCACATGAAACATTCGCAAAAAAGGGAGAAACATCTTTATCTTCCGGGGAAAGAGTGCTATAATAAAATTACTATTCCGTTTATCCCCGAAATCGGGACAACTTTATGGAAAAACTGTGTTTCTGCGGGAAGAAACCCGCAGCCGGAGGGAAAGAATGGGAAAAATTATAGCGATTGCGAACCAGAAGGGCGGCGTCGGCAAAACGACGACTTCCGTCAACCTTTCCGCCGCGATAGGCACGAAGGGAAGGAAAACGCTTCTGGTGGATATTGACCCGCAGGGAAATTCCTCAAGCGGGGTGGGTGTTGACCGCCGGACGGTGAAAAACACCATTTATGAAGTGCTGATCGGCGAGGCAAAGGCGCCGGATGTGATTATCCACACGGAGTTTGACAATCTGGACATTATTCCGTCCAGCATGGACCTGGCGGCGGCCGAAATTGAACTGGTCACGCTGGACCACCGCGAATCCATCCTGAAAAACGCGCTGGTACCGTTAAGAGAGCATTACGATTATATCTTTATCGACTGCCCGCCTTCGCTTGGGATCATCACGACCAACGCGCTCTGTGTGGCGGACACGCTTCTGGTTCCGATCCAGTGTGAATATTACGCGCTGGAGGGCCTGTCCCAGCTGATGAATACCGTGCGGCGCGTCAAGCGCCAGTACAACGGGCAGCTGGAGATCGAGGGCGTGCTGCTCACCATGTACGACGGGCGGCTGAACCTGACCCAGCAGGTGGTGCAGGAGGTCAAGAAATACTTCCCGAGGAAGGTGTTTGCAACGGCGATTCCCCGCGCGGTGCGCCTTTCCGAAGCGCCGAGCTTCGGCAGGCCGATCCAGTATTTTGACAAGAGCTCCAGAGGGGCCCTTGCTTACGATACGCTGGCGGATGAAATTATTCGGACCAATCAGGAATAAGGGGGGAGAGCGATGGCAGTAAAAAAGGGCGGACTTGGAAAAGGATTGGACGCGATCTTCGCGGAAAACGACACCGAGAACCGCAACGCGGCGGTTGCGCTGAAAATCAGTGAGATAGAACCGAACCGCGCACAGCCCAGAAAAGACTTTAACGACGAGGCGCTGGCCGAGCTCGCCGATTCCATTTCCCGGCACGGGGTGCTGCAGCCCCTGCTGGTACGGCCGATTTTCGGCGGGGGATATCAGATCGTGGCCGGGGAACGGCGGTGGCGCGCGGCGCGGATGGCGGGGATCGCCGAAGTGCCCGCGGTCATCCGCGATATGAGCGACAGCGAGGTGATGGAGCTGGCGCTGATCGAGAACCTTCAGCGCGAGGACCTGAATCCGCTGGAAGAAGCGCAGGGATACCAGTCGCTGATGGAAACCTACGGAATGACGCAGGAAGAGGTTTCAAAGACGGTCGGAAAATCGCGGCCCACCGTGGCGAACGCGCTCCGGCTGCTGAACCTGCCGCGGCAGGTTCTCGATCTGGTACAGTCCGGATCGCTTTCCGCGGGACATGCCCGGACCCTTTTGAGCTTCCAGAATCCGGAAGAAATGCTGAAAGCCGCAAAAATGGCGGTGGAACAGGGTATTTCCGTAAGGGAACTGGAAAAAATGTCTAAAAAGGCAAACGGACAGCCCGCCGCCAGGCATCCGAAGGAAAAGAAGCGTATTCCCTATTTCAGCGAAGTGGAGCTGGCGCTGAACGAGCATCTGGGCCGGAAGGTACAGGTCACCGGGACGAAAAAGCGCGGGATCCTGCAGATAGAGTTTTACGGCGAGCAGGATCTGAGCGACCTGGTCGGACTTTTCAACAAAGAATAGCAAAACGGTGGAAAAACAAAGAAATACAGAAATCAGAGGAATATAAAGGAGAACAGAACATGCTGGATATGAAATTGATTCGCAGCAATCCGGAGAAAGTAAAAGCGGGAGCGAAAAAACGCTGTATCGACGTGGACGCGCTGGTGGACGATATCCTCAAAATCGACGAGGAACGCCGCGAAGTGACCGGAAAAGTGGAATCCATGAAGGCGGAACAGAACGCCGCTACAAAGAAAATTCCCGTAATGAAAAAAGCGGGTGAGGACACCGCTTCTCTCATGGCGGAATTAAAGACGCTTTCCGAAAAAATCAAAGAGAGCGACGCGCAGCTCGGGGAGCTGGAGGAGAAACAGAAAACCCTGCTGCTTTCCCTGCCGAATATGCCGGACGAAGACCTGTCGGCGGGCGGCAAGGAAAACAACCAGCCCATCCGTTTCTACAAGGAAAAGCCATCCTTTGATTTCGAGCCGAAAAACCATGTCGAGCTGTGCGAAAGCCTCGGCATGATCGACTATCAGCGCGGCGCAAAGCTGGCCGGGGCCGGTTCGTGGGTCTACCGCGGGATGGGCGCCAGAATGGAATGGGCGCTGCTCAATTTCTTCATCAGCGAGCATCTGAACGACGGCTATGAGCTGGTGCTGCCCCCGCACATGCTCAACTACGAATGCGGCTATGTGGCCGGACAGTTCCCGAAATTCACCGACGAGGTGTACTGGATTCAGAATCCGACCAGCACCGACAGGAAATTCATGCTGCCCACGGCGGAAACCGCGCTGGTGAACCTGCACCGCGACGAGGTTCTTACGCCGGAGGAGCTGCCGCGCAAATATATCGCCTATACCCCGTGCTACCGCAGGGAAGCGGGCAGCTACCGCTCCGAGGAGCGCGGCATGATCCGCGGGCATCAGTTCAATAAGGTGGAAATGGTGCAGTACACCACGCCGGAACAGTCGGACGACGCGTTCGCCGAGCTGGTGGGGAAGGCCGAGAAGCTCGTGCAGAAGCTTGGGCTGCATTACCGCCTGAGCAAGCTCGCCGCGGGCGACTGCTCGTTCTCCATGGCGCGCACCTACGACATCGAGGTCTGGATTCCCAGCATGGAAATCTATAAAGAAGTCAGCTCCGCCTCCAACGCGAGGGACTATCAGGCCAGAAGGGGCAACGTAAAATTCAGGGGAGAGGACAAAAAGCTTCGGTTCGTCCATACGCTGAACGCTTCCGGACTTGCGACCAGCCGCGTGATCCCCGCGATTGTGGAACAGTACCAGAACGCCGACGGCAGCGTGACCGTGCCGGAGGTACTGCGTCCGTTTATGGGATGCGAAGTCGTCAGATAAAACGAGAATGAATTCCCCCTGAGGGCTCCTGAAAGGGAAACGCCGCAGGGGGCGTTCCCTACTTATACAGATACAGAGGGTGTAACATGAATCGGAAGGACCTTATTAACGAATATTGCCGCGAGGTGCGGGTCGCCAGCTACGAGGTCGGCGCGCAGCGCCTTTTGAAGCTGAGCGTGCTGATGCGCATGTGCCAGGAAACAAGCGAGCAGCATGTCGATCTCGTGGGGCTGAGCTATGAAAAAATGTATGAGGACGGGATGGTATTCCTCCTGATTACCAACCGCGCCAGAATCAAACGAATGCCGGTACATAACGAGAGAATAACGATCAAAACGCATCCGCGCGGGGTCAACGGGGCGCAGTTTTACCGCGATTTCCTGTTTTACAGCGGGGAAGAGAGGATCATTGACGTCATGCAGACCTCCGTCATTGCCGACCCGGTGACGCACAAAGTGATGCGGCCGAAAAAATTTCTGGATTACGGTATTTTTTCCGGGAAAAAAGTCGAGCCGGAGGACCGCGTCGGCAAGATCACGGTGCCGGACGGCCTTCCGCTAATGGGGGAAAGGCTCATCCGCTATTCCGACCTGGATTATAACCGCCACCTGAACAACACCATTTACGGCGATATTTTAACCGATTTCCTGCCGGGCGGCGCACAGGGAAACAAGTACGCGGAAGTGCAGATCAATTATGTAAACGAAAGCGCGCAGGGTGACGTTTTGAAAATCTACGCCGCGAAGGAAAACGGACGGGTGCTGATGCAGGGCGTCCACGCAAGAGGCTGTGGTTTTACCGCCGCGGCGACCCTTTTGCCGGTCGGCGAAAAAGCATAAACCGGTACGCTTTCCGGGGGCTTGTTTTCCGCTTTATGGAAAAGTGAAAATCTGCTGCTTTTTGATTGAATATTCGCGGTTCAGATGCTATAATAACAAAATATATAAAAATTGAATGAAGAGAGAAAGCGGCTGGAAATGACAGTTTTGCAGCGGCGCGAATGTGACAGGAGGATAAGATGTTAAATACGAACTACTCAGAAAAGTTTGTAAAAGAAGGGCTGACGTTCGACGATGTTTTGCTGATCCCGGCGGAATCCCATGTACTGCCCCGGGAAGTAGACCTTACCACTCAGCTCACCAAAACCATCAGGCTGAATACCCCGCTGATGACGGCGGCCATGGACACGGTCACCGAAAGCAACATGGCGATTGCGATTGCCCGTGAGGGCGGCATCGGCATTATCCACAAGAACATGCCGATCGACAAGCAGGCCGACATGGTGGACCGGGTAAAGCGTTCTGAAAACGGCGTCATTGTAAACCCGTTTTTCCTCTCTCCTCAGCATTTTGTACACGACGCAAATGAGATTATGGCGAAATACCGCATTTCCGGCGTGCCGATCTGTGAAAACGGCAAGCTCGTGGGCATCATTACGAACCGCGATATGCGTTTTATGACCGACGAGGATTACGACCAGCCGATTTCCGCCGTCATGACCAAGGAAAATCTGGTCACCGCCCCGGTTGGGACAACCCTTGCGCAGGCACAGGAGATTTTGCGCAGGCACAGGATCGAAAAGCTTCCGATTGTTGACGACAAGGGCAATCTGAAGGGGCTCATTACCATTAAGGATATCGAGAAAGCCGTGCGTTACCCCAGCTCCGCAAGAGACGCGGGCGGCAGGCTTCTGTGCGGCGCGGCGATCGGCGCCACCGGCGACGTGCTGGAGCGCGTCGCGGAGCTTGTAAAGGCACAGGTCGACGTGGTTGCGCTGGACTCCGCTCACGGCCACAACGACGGCGTGATCGAGGCCGTCAGGAAGGTCAAAAAGGCGTTCCCGAACCTGCAGCTGATTGCCGGAAACGTGGCGACCGGCGAAGCGACCCGCGCGCTGATCGAAGCGGGCGCGGACTGCGTGAAGATCGGCATCGGCCCCGGCTCCATCTGTACGACCAGGATCGTCGCGGGGATCGGCGTCCCGCAGATCACAGCGATTTACGACGCCGCGTGCGCCGCGGAAAAATACGGAATCCCGGTGATCGCGGACGGCGGAATCAAATTTTCCGGCGATATCGTGAAGGCGCTCGCCGCCGGAGCGAACGTGGTCATGGTCGGTTCTCTGGTCGCCGGCTGCGAGGAGTCCCCGGGCGAAACCGAGCTTTATCAGGGCCGTCAGTTCAAGGTGTACCGCGGCATGGGCAGCCTGGCGGCCATGGGCCAGGGAAGCCAGGACCGCTATTTCCAGCAGGATCAGAAGAAGCTGGTTCCGGAAGGCGTGGAAGGCCGCCTGCCGTACAAGGGGCCGCTGTCGGACACCATTTATCAGATGGTCGGCGGTATCCGTTCCGGCATGGGCTACACCGGCTGCACGGATATACAGGCTCTTCACGAGAAGGCACGGTTTATCCGCATTACGGGCGCCGGTCTGAAGGAAAGCCATCCGCACGATATCCAGATCACGAAGGAAGCGCCCAATTACTCTTTCTCCGTATAATTCTGGTCGGAACCGGGGGATACTGATTCTTGAAGGAATAAAAGGCGGGCTGGCGGTTCCCTGTCAGGCGCTGGCGGACAAAGCCGCCGTTGCCGCGGGGGCCTGTTCCGCCGTGGTCGGCGGTGTGACTATCCGTCCGCAAGGGAGATTCAGAGTTAAAAACGCGCTTAAAACGGTTTTTTTAAAATTATTGAGAGAATGTGTTGACAAACACAAGAAATTCAGGTTATAATATAAAACGCTCCGTTTCAATACAGAGCGAAATATGGCGGCATAGCTCAGTTGGCTAGAGCATTCGGTTCATACCCGAAGTGTCATTGGTTCAAATCCAATTGCCGCTACCATGATATGGCCCGGTGGTCAAGCGGTTAAGACACCGCCCTTTCACGGCGGTTTCACGAGTTCGAATCTCGTCCGGGTCACCATATTTTATTCTGTACACGCGGACTATGGACGCATAGCTCAGCTGGTTAGAGCGCTCGCCTCACACGCGAGAGGTCATGGGTTCGAGTCCCCTTGTGTCCACCAAAACCGGAAAGCACCCTTCGGGGTGCTTTTTTATGCTCAGTTGAGGGGACTCGAACCCCGGGCGGCGGGTCGCCGCGGACAATTCGCGTCCGGGCTCTTTTTCATTTCCGGGCTTGTATGCGCGCGTTTGAATCCTGCATCTAAGATTGGGCAAATGACACAAATTAAGAAAAGGTCTGGGCAAAAACCTTCTCACACAGCCGATTTGAATACTATAAAAAAAATAATTCATTTTCACAGCAAATATCCATATAAAACTGAAAATATGCAAATGAAATGCAGGATTATAACGGATATAATTTAAAATTACTTGTCTTTATCGCTTTCCTGTGGTAGGATAATAAAAAATCACAATGATGAATGGAAGGGGTATGGATACAGTGAGAATGAAGAAATTGGCGGCGCTGGTGCTGACGGCGGCGGTTATGCTGTCCGCTATGGCCGGATGCGGAGGAAAACAGGGGACGCAGAGCGCCGGCGGGACGGCCTCCTCTCAGAGCGCGAAAAGCGGGAGCGGCAACACGATTGTATACGGTTCCGCGGCGGACGCGCGCGGCCTGGACCCCGCTTTGGTAGACGACATTGAATCGGTCAAGATCATGAGCAATATTTACGAGGGCCTGCTGAAATATAAAAAGGATTCCACAGAGGTGGAGCCCTGCCTTGCCGAAAGCTGGGACGTCAGCGACGACGGGCTTACTTATGAGTTCCACCTGCGCAAAGGGGTGAAATTTCAGGACGGTACCGATTTTAACGCGGAAGCGGTGAAATTCAATATCGACAGGCAGCTTCCCCCCAAGGTCACGGAGGACATGAGCTACGCTTCCTTCGTATACGGCTCGGTAAAGGACGTGCAGGCGGTGGACGAGTACACCGTAAAGATCAATATGAAGGAACCCTGCACGCCGTTCCTGAGCAATCTGGCCATGAACCTGGGCGCGCTGATCGTCAGCCCCAAGGCGCTGCAGGAGAACAACAACAATGTCAATGAGCATCCCGTGGGCACCGGGCCGTATAAATTCGTCAGCTGGCAGAAGGACCAGAACACGGTTTTGGTCCGCAACGACGACTACTGGGGGACCAAGGCGCTTACGAAGAACGTCGTGTTCCGCACCATTAAGGACAATTCCGCCCGCGTGGTCGCGCTGAACAACGGAGAGGCCGATATCATCGACGGAATCGACTACACTGTGGTCGATCAGATTTCTTCGGCGGGAAATAAGACCGTCAAATCCCCGGGGATGAATATCAACTATCTGGCGTACAACTGCAGCCGCGCCCCGTTCAACGACGCGAAAACCCGCGCCGCGCTTTCCGCCGCGATCAACGTACCCGAACTGGCGGAAACGCTTTACAGAGGCTATTCGGAGCCCGCTACCACCATTTTGCCCACGTTTATGCCGGGGTATGACAAAACGGTCCGGCAGACGGCCTATGACCCGGAAGCCGCCAAGGCGGCCCTGAAAGCGGCGGGGGTCTCCAGCGTCCATATCATTACCTACACCAGCGCGCGGATGTACAATCCGGCGAACGGCCAGACCCTTGCCGAGGCGGTGCAGGGATATCTTTCCAAGGTGGGCGTCACCTGCACGATCGACGCGTACGACTGGACCACCTATAAGACGAAGCAGCAGCAGGGCAACTTTGACATCTGCTTTGCCGGATGGATCGGCGACAACGGCGACGCCGACAATTTCCTGAGCCTGCTGGCGTCGGACGATCCCGGCATGAACTACGCCCGCTTCAATAATCAGGAGTATAAGGACCTGATCGCGAAGGCGGTAAAGATGCCGATGGGCGGGGAGCGGAACGCCGTTTACGGCGAAGCGGAGAAGCTTGCCGCGAAGGAATCTCCGTGGCTTCCCATTTCGCATTCCACGAACCTGATCGCGATGTCGCCCAAGGTCCAGAACTTCCTGTATCACGTGACCGGCATGCTTCCGCTTTCCGGCGTTTCCAAAAACGGCTGATCCGTTTTCCGATTTTTTCCCTGCTTCCTCCGGGAGGCAGGGATTTTTTCTTCTTTGGCGCCGCCTTTCCGCGGGGGTGAAATGAGGGTTGACAAATCAGCGTAAAAATCAGATAATTACTTAGACGGCGACGGCGGTTTCCTTTTTGGTCGAAATCCCACGCATGCGATGCGGCTTTTATGGTGGGAGCTGTATAAATATTGAAAAAGAGAAATCATTTTGGGCAAGCTATTTTGTGATTCCAAAAGGACTGTGCCCGCGCTGCGGCCGTCACAGCAAAGCCTTCAAGTTTTTGTTTAAGAGAGGATCTATCATGAAAATGAAGAAAATTTTAATCCTTGCATTGGCGGTTGTTATGGCCGGTTCCCTTGCGGCCTGCGGAATGGGCGACGTGGGCGGCACCCAGTCGGCGCCAAACGCTTCCTCCCAGGCGGCGGTTTCTTCCGCGGTCGGTTCGGACAATATGGAGGACAGCCTTGCCGGTCTCGAAAAATACCTTTCCTCGAATTCCGCGATTTCCGGGACCCCGACGGAAATGAAAGCGGATTTTATCGGCGCGAAAAAAGGCGCGAAATATCAGTTTGACTATAACGGCAAAAACAATGTCACTGTGGAGCTTTATGAATTTGACACCGGCAGTCTTTCCGGCGAGGCTTCCGCCGTTCTGGACGAGGTAAAGGAAAAAAATCAGTTCACTATTATGAACCAGACCGTTCCGGCGGTGATTTCCGACAGCGGAAAATATATCATGATTTATAAGGATACCTCCGGTTCCGATGAGAACAAACAGCATCAGGAAGACGTCACCAAGCTGTTTCAAGCGTTCAAAAAATAATTTTTCAGCGAACGGGCTTTCCGGCAACAGCCGGGAGGCCCGTTTTTCCGGCTTTAAATCCATGAACCATCCTTGACAGAGGGGAAGGAACAGGAATATAATAAGAATTCAGAAATACCATATTCTGGCAGTATGCCGGCAAAACGATTTACCTGAATGCGGGAAAATTTTGATGAAACGATGGAGGAACTGAAATGAAGAAAAAATGGATTGCCCTGCTTTTGGTATTGGCAATGACCGTATCGCTCAGTACATCTGCTTTTGCTGCGGATACCGGCGTTTCCGCGACCTTCACGCTCAGCAGCGGCAGCCTTTATCTGAAAGCGGGGGAGACCGCCGTACTGACGGTCAGCGACAGCAGCGGGTCCTCGCTTCAATGGGCGTCGGGCAATCCCGCCGTTGCCTCGGTGACAAACGGGACCGTTACCGCCTCCGCGCTCGGCAGGACGACGGTTACCGTTACCGCGCAGGACGGACGCAGCGCCGTCTGCGACGTGCATGTCGTCCGGAAGGGGATTGACGTGTCCGAGCACCAGGGAGCCGTGGACTGGGGCAACGTAAAGCTCGCCGGCGTGGATTTTGCGATCCTGCGCACCGGCTACGGAAACGAACTGCCGGAAACACAGACGGACGATTATTTTGCGGCGAACTATGAAGGGGCGGTCGCGAACGGAATCAAGGTCGGCGCCTATCACGTCTGCTATGCGACGACTCCGGAAATTGCCGTACAGGAAGCGCAGATGTGCCTCGGCATCCTGAACGGACGCCGTCTGGATTACCCGGTGTTCTACGATGTGGAGCAAAACGCGGTAAACAGCGCCATGACGGGGGATCAGCTCGCGGCAATCGTCACCGCTTTCTGTAGCACGATGGCCAATGCGGGATATAAGACCGGAATTTACAGCAACGCGAGCATGTTCAATTCCAACCTGAGCAGCGCCGCGCTGAGCGCTTATGACAAATGGGTGGCGCATTACAACGTGCCTTCTCCCAATTACAGCGGTGCCTATACCATGTGGCAGTACAGCGACGCCGGCCTGATCGGCGGAGTCAATCCTTCCGTCGACCTGGACTACTGCTATGTGGATTACCTTTCCGCAACCCCGGCACAGGCTCCGGCGGACAACACCATACTGTCCGATACCGGCTTGTCGATGTCCTTAAAACCGGGCCAGAGCTACCAGTTTAAGTTTACGCCGAACGGAATCAGCGCGAAGCCTTCCTTTACCACCGGAAATTCCGGCGTGGCGAAAATCGTTTACCAGAAGCTGCAGAACGGCAGCTATTATGTAAAGATCACGGGGGTCGCCGCCGGGACCACCTCCCTCTATTCCGTGCTGCCGAACCAGGCTCCGGTGCGCCGCTGCCTTGTCACTGTGGCATAGCGGTTCGGATATCCGGCGTATTTCTTTCTATAATAATGTTTCTATTATAATGATAGAAAAATAAAAAATATTTGGCGCAGGACAATCAACTTGTTCTGCGCCAATGTTATCATGAAAAAAACCGGGTTAACTGCAAAAACGGTGGTCGCCGATGACCGTGATCACGGGGCGGGAAAAAATCCAGCTGCTGGTGGCTTTTGCGGGGTTATAATAATAGATCGCTCCGCCGGAAGGATCCCAGCCGTTGATCGCATCACGCGCGGCCTTGTAAGCCGTGTCGGAAATAGGGGCGTTGATGCCGCCGTCATTCAGGCAGCTGAACGCGCCGGGCTGATAGATCACGCCTGCCAGCGTATTGGGGAACGACGGATGTTCGATCCGGTTCAGGATTACGGCGGCGACCGCAACCTGTCCGGTATAGGGTTCCCCCCGCGACTCGGCGGATGTGACGCGGGCAAGCAGGGTGACGTCGTTGCTGCTGAAGCCTCCCTGTGCTCCGGCAGAACCTCCAAGCCCGAGCGCCGCCAGTGTTTTGGGGCCCGCGATTCCGTCGGCCGTCAGGCCCTTCGCCTTTTGAAAGCTGACGACGGCGCTTTTGGTCTGGCTGCCGAAGATTCCGTCGACCTTTCCTTTATAATAGCCCTGATCCCTCAGCTTCGTCTGGATGCTTTTCACTTCCGCGCCCTGGGACCCCACCTTGGAAAGGGTCAGAACCGAGCCGCCTAAATTGGTGACGATTGAGATGACAAGAATATTTACCAGCACCACAACGATCATTGCCCAGACATATTTCAATTTATTTTCCATATTGAACACCTCTGTACAAATTTTTCCCTCACGTTGCTGTTTTATCCCGAACGGACCGAAATATTGAAAGATTTACAAAAACAGCCCGGAAAACGCGAAAAAACGGGGGATAAATTTCTCTATTGACAGAAAAAAGACAAATGTTAAAAAAAAGTTAAAAAACTTCAGAAAAAGGGTTGACTTACGGGGATGTATTTGGTATTATAGTCAAGCGCCTTACGAAAGACGCAAAGCGCGAAAGCAAAGCCGAAGCGGCAGAAACACAGAGCGGAAGCGGAGTTTTCGACCAGGACCTTGAAAATTAAACAACGAAGAGAATTAAGGAACCCGTAATGAAATTGAGAGTATGGAAGTACTTTCGGACGAAGTTGGTTGACACTTAAAAAGACAACAAGAATACACGCTTAGTGTATCGTATTTAGAGCTCATCAAAAACTCTGGATAGAAGATATAAACGCCAAAATGGCGATTATATACAATATTTTAGAGAGTTTGATCCTGGCTCAGGACGAACGCTGGCGGCGTGCCTAACACATGCAAGTCGAACGGAATTAAGTTTAACACCGAACGTTTTGTTTGGTGGAGACGCCTTACCGAACGGTGGGTGTTGAGCTTAATTTAGTGGCGGACGGGTGAGTAACGCGTGAGTAACCTGCCTTTCAGAGGGGGATAACGTCTGGAAACGGACGCTAATACCGCATGACATATTTGGGCCGCATGGTCCGGATATCAAAGGAGCAATCCGCTGGAAGATGGACTCGCGTCCGATTAGCTTGTTGGCGGGGTAAAGGCCCACCAAGGCGACGATCGGTAGCCGGACTGAGAGGTTGAACGGCCACATTGGGACTGAGACACGGCCCAGACTCCTACGGGAGGCAGCAGTGGGGGATATTGCACAATGGAGGAAACTCTGATGCAGCAACGCCGCGTGAGGGAAGACGGTTTTCGGATTGTAAACCTCTGTCCTTGGTGACGAAAGAAATGACGGTAGCCAAGGAGGAAGCTCCGGCTAACTACGTGCCAGCAGCCGCGGTAATACGTAGGGAGCAAGCGTTGTCCGGATTTACTGGGTGTAAAGGGTGCGTAGGCGGCTCTGCAAGTCAGGCGTGAAATATATGGGCTTAACCCATAGACTGCGTTTGAAACTGTGGGGCTTGAGTGAAGTAGAGGTAGGCGGAATTCCCGGTGTAGCGGTGAAATGCGTAGAGATCGGGAGGAACACCAGTGGCGAAGGCGGCTTACTGGGCTTTAACTGACGCTGAGGCACGAAAGCATGGGTAGCAAACAGGATTAGATACCCTGGTAGTCCATGCCGTAAACGATGATTACTAGGTGTGGGGGGTCTGACCCCTTCCGTGCCGGAGTTAACACAATAAGTAATCCACCTGGGGAGTACGGCCGCAAGGTTGAAACTCAAAGGAATTGACGGGGGCCCGCACAAGCAGTGGAGTATGTGGTTTAATTCGAAGCAACGCGAAGAACCTTACCAGGTCTTGACATCCAACTAACGAGGCAGAGATGCGTCAGGTGCCCTTCGGGGAAAGTTGAGACAGGTGGTGCATGGTTGTCGTCAGCTCGTGTCGTGAGATGTTGGGTTAAGTCCCGCAACGAGCGCAACCCCTGTGATTAGTTGCTACGCAAGAGCACTCTAATCAGACTGCCGTTGACAAAACGGAGGAAGGTGGGGACGACGTCAAATCATCATGCCCTTTATGACCTGGGCTACACACGTACTACAATGGCTGTTAACAAAGGGAAGCAAGACCGCGAGGTGGAGCAAAACCTGAAAAACAGTCTCAGTTCGGATCGCAGGCTGCAACCCGCCTGCGTGAAGTTGGAATTGCTAGTAATCGCGGATCATCATGCCGCGGTGAATACGTTCCCGGGCCTTGTACACACCGCCCGTCACACCATGGGAGCCGGTAATACCCGAAGTCAGTAGCCCAACCGCAAGGGGGGCGCTGCCGAAGGTAGGATTGGCGACTGGGGTGAAGTCGTAACAAGGTAGCCGTATCGGAAGGTGCGGCTGGATCACCTCCTTTCTATGGAGACATGGGCAGCTGAAACAAGCTGGTCAGACATCCAAGGTCAGTTACGGAAGAGATAATTCGAATCGTTGTTTAATTTTGAAGGCCCCGGGCAGTGCCCGGTGACAATGGCCCGCCGCAGGAATGCAGCAGGAAATTGCCCCCGGTGTGGCGGGACGGTAACAACCGGCTCCCGGCGCGGAACTGCAAGAGAGCTTTCAGAAAAAAGTGGAAACAAGGGTAGAACACCTGAGTGAAGCTACCTGTATATGGGGGTTTAGCTCAGCTGGGAGAGCGCCTGCTTTGCAAGCAGGAGGTCAACGGTTCGATCCCGTTAATCTCCACCAGCGGCGAGTCGCCGCGGACAATTCGCGGGTAAGATTTGATGGAAACGTCAGATAGGTGCACGCGGAAAGAACTGCGGATCAGGATTTGCCAAAAAATCACGGAAGCGTGTCAAGGAACGCGTGCGGAAAGCAAGGGATTGCCGAAAGCTGAAGCGTGACGAAACACACTGCGTGTGCGGCTATATGGGCACAAGAATAACCGGATAGCCTCTGGCCAGAAATATGGGCTTATAGCTCAGCCGGTTAGAGCGCACGCCTGATAAGCGTGAGGTCGGTGGTTCGAGTCCACTTAAGCCCACCAGCAGACTGAGTCTGCACGCACGGCCCGCCGTGAAGAAAAGAGCGGGAAAAAAGCGGAATCGGGCGGGACAGTCGAAAGATACTCCCAAAGGATTCACAATTCATACAGAGTCAAATCCGCGAGAGAAAAGCTGTTTGAAAAAACAGGTTTGCCCGCGGCGAAAGGCACTGTGTGCCCGGGACGGTCGGAAGATACTTCCGAAGAACCTGGAAATACATACGGGAGCGTGTGAAGGAACGCGTGCTGTAAGCGAGAGATCGCTGAAGGGTAAAGCGTGACAGAAACACACCGTGTGTGCCGTGTACATTGAAAACTGAATAAAGAAGAAGCAGATATTAAGCGAGAAATAACTTGTTATTTTTAGATTTAAAATCTACAATTTCAAATTTTAAAGAAGAACCAAGAAAAAACACATGGTCAAGCTACAAAGAGCGCAAGGGGAATGCCTTGGCACTGGGAGCCGAAGAAGGACGCGACTAACTGCGAAAAGCTATGGGGAGCCGTAAGTGGGCATTGATCCATAGATATCCGAATGGAGCAATCCAACTGGAGTCATGTCCAGTTATCATACACTGAATTCATAGGTGTATGAGGGGAACCGCCTGAACTGAAACATCTAAGTAGGGCGAGGAAAAGACATCAAATGAGATTCCGCCAGTAGTGGCGAGCGAACGCGGAAGAGGCCAAACCGGGAGTAGCAATACTCCCGGGGTTCGGACAGCAACATGGACGCCGGAATTTAGCAGAATGGCATGGGAAGGCCAACGAAACAGTGTGAGAGTCACGTATGCGAAAAAGGAAAGCGCTTAGCTGTATCCAGAGTACCGCCGGACACGAGAAACCCGGTGGGAATATGGGGGGACCACCCTCCAAGCCTAAATACTACCCAGTGACCGATAGTGAAGAGTACTGTGAAGGAAAGGTGAAAAGGACCCCGGAAGGGGAGTGAAAAAGAACCTGAAACCTTGTGCTTACAAGCACCGAGAGCCCGTCAAAGGGTGATCGGGTACCTTTTGTAGAATGGTCCGGCGAGTGAATGTAACTGGCAAGGTTAAGTCCTTAAGGGATGGAGCCGCAGGGAAACCGAGTCTGAACAGGGCGTAAGAAGTCAGTTGTATTCGACCCGAAACCGGGTGACCTACCCATGTCCAGGTTGAAGTGGGGGTAAAACCCCATGGAGGACCGAACCGACTCCTGTTGAAATAGTAGCGGATGAGGTGTGGGTAGCGGAGAAATTCCAATCGAACCCGGAGATAGCTGGTTCTCTCCGAAATAGCTTTAGGGCTAGCCTCGTATTAGATTACCGGAGGTAAAGCACTGAATGGTCTAGGGGCCGAAAGGCTACTGAAACCTATCAAACTCAGAATGCCGGATAATTGATGTACGGGAGTCAGACAGCGTGAGATAAGTTTCGTTGTCAAAAGGGAAACAGCCCAGACCCACAGCTAAGGTCCCAAAATATGGTTAAGTGGAAAAGGATGTGGGGTTGCACAGACAACCAGGATGTTGGCTTAGAAGCAGCCACTCATTAAAAGAGTGCGTAATAGCTCACTGGTCGAGTGACCCTGCGCCGAAAATTTAACGGGGCTAAATCATATACCGAAGCTTGGGATTCCGCAAGGAATGGTAGGAGAGCGTTGAATAAGGGGTGAAGTCAGAGCGGAAGCGCTGGTGGACTTTATTCAAGTGAGAATGCCGGAATGAGTAGCGAGAAATGTGTGAGAATCATATTGGCCGAAAGTCTAAGGTTTTTGGAGGAAGGTTCGTCCGCTCCAAGTAAGCCGGGAGCTAAGGTGAGGCCGAGAGGCGTAGCCGATGCACATACGGTGGAAATTCCGTAGCCGCCAAAAGATTTAAGTAAGAGGACACCTGCAAAGGGCATAACCCGGGCGATGGTTGACCCGGGCGTAAGGGACCGAAATCAGAGTAGGGAAGTATGCTTAGAGCAGGGCGAGAAAAGTCTTATGGATATCTGAGGCGCCCGTACCGCAAACCGACACAGGTAGATAGGAAGAGAATTCCAAGGCCAACGGGAGAAGGGTAGTTAAGGAACTCGGCAAATTGACCCCGTAACTTAGGGAAAAGGGGTGCCGCAGCAATGTGGCCGCAGAGAATAGGCCCAGGCGACTGTTTAGCAAAAACACAGGTCTCTGCCAAATCGCAAGATGAAGTATAGGGGCTGACACCTGCCCGGTGCTGGAAGGTTAAGAGGAGATGTGCAAGCATTGAATTGAAGCCCCAGTAAACGGCGGCCGTAACTATAACGGTCCTAAGGTAGCGAAATTCCTTGTCGGGTAAGTTCCGACCCGCACGAATGGTGTAACGATCTGGGCACTGTCTCAATTACCCGCCCGGCGAAATTGTAGTACCGGTGAAGATGCCGGTTACCCGCGACAAGACGGAAAGACCCCATGGAGCTTTACTGCAGTTTAATATTGGGTTTCGGTAATTTATGTACAGGATAGGTGGGAGACTGAGAAGCAAGGGCGCCAGCCTTTGCGGAGTCGCTGTTGGGATACCACTCTTAAGTTGCTGAAATTCTAACCTGCGGCCGTGAATCCGGCCGGGGGACATTGTTAGACGGGCAGTTTGACTGGGGCGGTCGCCTCCAAAAGAGTAACGGAGGCGCTCAAAGGTCAGCTCAGCACGGACGGAAACCGTGCTTTTGAGTGTAAACGCGTAAGCTGGCCTAACTGCGAGGGTGACGGCCCGAGCAGTAACGAAAGTTGGAGTTAGTGATCCGGCGGTATGAGAGTGGAATTGCCGTCGCTCAACGGATAAAAGCTACCCTGGGGATAACAGGCTGATCTCCCCCAAGAGTCCACATCGACGGGGAGGTTTGGCACCTCGATGTCGGCTCATCACATCCTGGGGCTGTATTCGGTCCCAAGGGTTCGGCTGTTCGCCGATTAAAGTGGTACGCGAGCTGGGTTCAGAACGTCGTGAGACAGTTCGGTCCCTATCTGTCGTGGGCGCAGGATATTTGAGGAGAGCTGTCCTTAGTACGAGAGGACCGGGATGGACGCACCGCTGGCGCACCAGTTGTCATGCCAATGGCACAGCTGGGCAACTATGTGCGGATCGGATAAACGCTGAAAGCATCTAAGCGTGAAGCCGGCTCCAAGATGAGATATCCCATAGCGTAAGCTAGTAAGGCCCCTTGAAGACTACAAGGTTGATAGGCTGCGTGTGTAAGTACGGTAACGTATTCAGCTTGGCAGTACTAATAGGCCGAGGGCTTGACCATATTTTTCTTGGCAACCCTCTATTTCTCTCTCTGCTTCCCTCCCTTTATTCAGTTTTCAGTGTACAAAAGCGTCTGAAAGGGAACATCAGCGTAAGCGCTTGTTTTCCGGTTTGACCGCCGGAGGCGCGTACCGGCTGCGAAGTCCGGGTTTCAGTGTATAATATAAGACCTATCATTCAGATAGGTCTTTTTTTATATTCAATAATAAAATTATGAGCCTTATTTGCATGGTAATGATTTCCTCGCGGATATCAAAAGGAATATGGGGTTGACTTTTAGTGAATTTTCCCGTACCATTGTATTAATCTTTTAATACAGGTGAGAGGCGAAAGCAGAACGCCTATACGGACGGGGGAACGGGAATCGTGGCGTTTGTTGGTTTTAAAGTCCTTTCTTTGATCATGATTGTCAGCTTATTTGCGCTTGCCGCACGCGTGCTTTTTGCTTTGGCCGCCTACAATGACGCCTGCGCGAAAGCGAATCCGGACGCGCTGATGTGGGGCCTTCTGACTGGATTTTTGGGTCTGATTCCGGGCATTATATATCTTTGTATCCGAAATTCGTCAAGAAATGATATCGTGTGCCCCAACTGCGGTTTCAGACATTATTTTTATGACGCGGTCTGCCCGCGGTGCAAAGCGCCGAACCAATCCCCACAGAGCAGGAATCCGCTGGCGGGAGAGCAGGCCCGCCGCGCAAAGCTTTTCCTTACCATCGCCGTTGCGCTGACGGGCGTGGCCATTCTTGCCGTTATTGTGTGCTTGGTTTTTGTGGTGAGCATCTCTTCCTTCGGAGGGAATGCGTTTTATTATTAACGAACAGATAGAATCGCGAATAGAAGCTTGGAGGACAGCAATGCTTGAAGTTTTAGACTTAACAAAGAAATACAGAAATACATTGGCGAACGACCATCTGAATTTTCGGGTGGATCCGGGCGAAATCGCGGTAATGATCGGCCCCAACGGCGCGGGGAAATCAACGGCGATCAAATGTATCGCGGGGCTGCTGCGCTTTAACGGGAATATCGCCGTCTGCGGATATCCGAATAAAACTGTGGAGGCAAAGCGAAATTTCGGCTATATTCCGGAAATACCGGCGCCGATCGAAACGCTGACTGTCTACGAGCATCTGGAATTCATCGCGCGTGCGTATAAGGTGGAGGACTGGAAGGAGAAAGCCAGGACGCTGCTGGAACGCATGGAGCTGGACGATAAGCGCAAGAAGCTGGGCAAGGAGCTGAGCAAGGGAATGCAGCAGAAGCTCAGCATCTGCTGCGCGCTGCTCCCGGAGCCAAAGGTGGTCCTGATGGACGAGCCCTTGATCGGATTGGACCCCCACGCGATCAAGGAGCTGAAAACCATGCTGACGGAGCTGCGGGAAAAAGGCTGTGCCATTCTGGTCAGCACGCACATGCTGGACAGTGTGCGGGACTTTTGGGATAAGGCCCTGATTATGATGGACGGAAAAATCGCCGCGGTCCGCACCCGCGCGGAAATAGAAAGCACCGGCGAGGATCTGGAACAGCTGTTCTTCTCCATTACGGAAGGCGCGCAGACGGGTGGGGACGCGCGATGAGAGCGATACTGTATTTGATCCGGAAGGAAATCAAAAACGCCGTGATTGACCTGCTGCACCACCCGGCAAGACTGATTCTGTATCTGTTTCTGGCGGTAATTCTGGGGCTCAACTTATTAAATGGAACGGAACGGGAAGTCCGCGCGCCCGGCAGCTACCTGGACATCGGGATCCTGCACGGGGTTTATTTTGCCATCCTCTTTTTGATTACGGTACCCAGCGTGCTGAGCGGGCTGAAAAGCGGGGCTACGTTTTTCAGAATGTCCGATGTGAATTTCCTGTTCGTCTCGCCTGTTTCCCCTAAAAAAATCCTTGCCTACGGCCTTGTCAAGCAGATGGCCTCCAGCATCTTCATGATGATTTTTCTGATGTTTTACGCCGGAATGGCGATTAACCTGTTCGGGATTACGGTCTGGCAGATGGTCGCGCTGGTGGCCGGGATCGCGCTGATGGTGTTCACCATTCAGCTGATTACCCTTTTGGTTTACAGCTACTCGAGCGGCCGCCCGGAGCGCACAGGATGGATTAAAACGGTGCTGTACGCGGAAATCGCGATGATGGCGGCGTTTGCCCTAAGCAATTTTTGGTTCCACGGCGCCAGCCAGCAGTCGCTTTTCGCCGCGCTGGCCTCGCCGTATCTGGAATTCGCGCCGGTTGTCGGATGGATCAAGGGCATGGTGTTCGCCATCATGAACGGGGATACCATGCGCGCCGCCGTATTCGCGGCTTTGAACGCGGCAGCGGTTGCGGGGAGCATCCTTCTGTTCGCCAAAAGCGATTCGGATTATTATGAGGATGTGCTCCAGACCACCGAAAGCACGTTTGAATTGAAGCAGTCGATGAAAAACGGAAAGTCGGCGGGAATCCGCAGCCTGAACACCCAGCCCCGCCGGGTGACGGATACCGGCATCTGGCACGGTTGGGGAGCCAGCGTCTTTTTCTTCAAGCATATCCGTGAAATGAAACGCAAAAACCGTATCCCGTTCCTCCGCACCACCAGCATCGTGCTGCTGGTGATCAATGTGATTCTGGCGCTCGTGCTCAGGGCGATCACCGCCGGAGAGGGGGACGACGGGATGCCCGGCGGCATGATTCTGGCGATCGCGCTGAGCATGAGCAGCTATATCCAGTTCTTCTTCAATGCCGCCGGCGACTGGACGCTGGAGCTGATGAAGCCGTATATTTACCTGGTACCGGAAAAACCGTTCGCAAAGCTGTTCTGGGCCAGCCTGACGACGCTTCTGACGCCGGTTGTGGACGGTGTGATCATTTTTGCCGTGCTCGGCGTCATGCTGCGCACAAACCCGGTTACCGCGATCGTCTGCACACTGCTCTATGCTTCCATGGGCTTTATTTATACCGCGGGGAATGTCCTTTCCCAGCGGATATTCGGCCAGCTGGTGAACAAGGGGCTGCTGATGTTCGCCTACATGCTGATGCTGGTTGTCCTTCTGCTGCCGGGAGCGGGGATCAGCCTTGCGCTTTATCTCCTTGTTGAAAATATCCCGCTGACGCTGCTGGGGCTGCCGGTTTTTATCAGCAATGTGCTGGTATCCATCGGGATTTTCGCCGCCTGCCGCAATATGCTGAGTTCCGCCGAAATGAACAGTTAAGCTTGCAAAAGACTTAAAAATCCGTGTTTTCGGTGTATAAGAACCGAAAAAGCTGTCCAAAATAGGATCGAGTTTACTCCCATGTAACAAAAAATTAAATTATTTTTAAAAAACACTTGCATTTTGTCGGAGACGGTGGTATTATTATCAAGTCGTCGCGAGAACTGAAAAAAAGTTGGTGCTGATGACGGTGAGGGTCCACCCGTTCCCATCCCGAACACGGAAGTTAAGCTCACTGGTGCCGAAGATACTTGGCTGGCAACGGCCCGGGACAATAGGAAGGTGCCAACATGATAAAGCAGTCACCCAATAGGGTGGCTGTTTTTTTATGCTCCGGGGATTCCGGACTTGCAATTTTCTCGGAAAAAAGGTATAATAAATTTAACGGTTTAAAGCATAAAGTTATGAAAGCGTATTGCGGAAAGAATTTCCATAACGCGGAAAAAAGGGTATGAAATCATGATTATTGTAATGAAAAACGGGTCCACGAAACAGGACGTGGATAGAGTCATAGAGGCCTTAAAGGAGCATGGCCTTGGCGCAAACCTTTCCACCGGTTCCCAGGCGACGATCGTCGGCGTCCTTGGCGATAAGGCGAAACTCGGCGGATTTGACTTTGAGCTGATGGACTGCGTTGAAAAATGCGTCCCCATCATGCATTCCTACAAGCTGGCCAGCCGGGAGATGTGCCCGGACGGACGAGTGGTACAGGTTGGGGAAGAGGTCATCGGCAGGAAGAAGCTGGTGATGATGGCCGGTCCCTGCGCGGTGGAAAACGAGGACCAGATCACACAGGCGGCCGTCGGCGTGAAGGCGGCGGGCGCCCGTTTCCTGCGCGGCGGCGCTTACAAGCCCAGAACCTCCCCTTATTCGTTTCAGGGGATGGAGGAGGAGGGCCTGAAGCTGATGCGGAAGGCCGCGGATGCCTGCGGGCTGAAGGTGGTCAGCGAGATTGTGGCGCACGACCAGATCGACACCGCGGGAAAATACTGCGATATGCTGCAGATCGGCGCGCGGAACATGCAGAACTTCCGCCTGCTGCGCGAAGTGGGCCGCTCTAAAATCCCCGTGCTGCTCAAACGCGGCATTTCCTCGACCGTGGAGGAATGGCTGGACGCCGCGGAGTACATTATGAGCGAGGGCAATTACAATGTTGTGCTTTGCGAGCGCGGCATCCGTACCTTTGAAACCGCGACGCGCAATACGCTGGACGTTTCCGCCGTGCCGGTGGTCAAGGAGCGCAGCAGCCTGCCGATTATTATCGACCCGTCCCACGCGGCGGGAAAATCAAAGTATATTACGTCCCTGTCGCTCGCGGGAATCGCCGCGGGCGCCGACGGGCTGATTATCGAGGTGCATCCCAACCCCAAGGCCGCGATGAGCGACGCCGCGCAGCAGCTCACCCCGGAGGCTTACGCCGCCCTGTTTCAAAAGGTGGGCGCGCTCGCGCAGGTCATAGGAAGGGAAATGCAATAGCGATTCCGGCGGCTGAATTTTCAACCGCTTTTTTTATGATAAGTTAATCTTTATGCTTTGGATAAATCCGCAGTGAAAAAAAGCCCTATCCGAAGAAAAGGGCTTTATAACGGGTCTTATTTTGCTCTCGGGCCGGGAGGGTCCGCGCCGGAAGGAGTTCCTTCGGACGCGTATCGCCGCAATTCAACAGATAACTGTCTGGGAGCGTCGCCGTAGGCGCGTGCTGACCGCATGGCCCAAAAGGGGACAACTGTTATACAGCTTGTATTAGGTTTGCTTTTGTTAACGCTTTGTTGATCGCCGGGGCGAGTAAAACAGCGGCGGCGACCTTGACCAGATCGAAAAGCACGAACGGGAAAACCGTGGCGGAAAGGGATTTGAGCCAGCTGACGTGCCCTGCAAACACGTAGAACAGGGAGCCGCACAGATAGCACACGGCAAGGGCGGCAAGCATGGCCGGGACGCAGGAGGCAAGCGCCTTTTTCTTCAGGAGCTCCAGAATCCACGCGGTCAGAAAGGCCATCAGCGGATAGGCGATGAGGAATCCGCCCGTTGGCCCGAAAAGCACGCCCGGGCCGCCTTTGAACCCGGCAAATACCGGCAGGCCGACGGCGCCGATCAGAAGGTAGACCAGCTGGGAGTATACGGCGTACCGCTTCGGCAGAATCGCGCCGGAAAGATAGACCGGCAGAAGGGAAAGCGACAGCGGAACCGGGGTGAAGGACAGCGGAAGGATCAGCTGCGCGAACAGAATGGTAAGCGCGGTAAACAATGCGGTCAAAGTCAGTTGTTTTGTTTTCATAAGCATCTCCCGTATCAATTCATTTGTTTTCAGTATAGGCAGAATTTGTTGTATTGTCAACCTGAAATTTAATTATATGGTTGACAATATAGGCAAAAGAGCACCTGAAAAATGAAATGACGGGGGAGTGACAACGAGAAACAGGCCAAAAACAGGTGAAAACAGGAGGAAACCATCAACTAAATTAAAATAATCGTATTTTGCTCTTGACACGACGGCTTTCCTGTGGTAGTATCATACATGCAATTCCTTTGCGCCGTTTTTCGGCGCGCTTTTTTAAGAAAGGCAGCCCTGCCAAAAGGGCGGGGTTTTGTGATATTTTCAGATAAAAATTCAGGAGGTATAAGCTATGTCCACCTATATGCCGAAGGCCGGCGAAGTTGAGCGCAAGTGGTATGTGCTCGACGCAGCAGGCAAACCGCTGGGCCGCGTCGCCAAACAGGCCGCCGTTCTGCTCCGCGGAAAACACAAAGTAACCTTTGCTCCGCACGTTGACTGCGGCGACCATGTGATCATCATCAACTGCAAAGACGCCGTGCTGACCGGAAAGAAACCGGAAAAGAAATATTATTATCACCACACCGGTTATATCGGACATTTAAAGGCTGTCAGATACGACACCCTTATGAGTGAAAAGCCCTGCAAAGCAATGGAGCTTGCCGTAAAAGGCATGATCCCCAGCACCACGATCGGCCGTGCCGCCATGACCAGACTTCGTCTGTTTGAAGGCGCGGAACACATTCACGCTGCTCAGAAGCCGCAGGCTTGGGAACTGTAAGGGAGGAGGATTAATATGTACGAGAAAGCACCATATTTCTATGGAACCGGCAGAAGAAAAAGCTCCGTTGCCCGCGTAAGGGTTTACCAGGGCACCGGTAAAGTGACCATCAACGACAGGAACATCGACGATTATTTCGGACTTGAGACCCTCAAGCTGATTGTCCGTCAGCCGTTGGTTCTTACCAATACAAATGAGAAATTCGACGTTGTTTGCCGCGTAGCCGGCGGCGGCGTAACCGGCCAGGCCGGCGCAATCCGCCACGGCATTGCCAGAGCGCTGCTCCAGTATGATTCCGAGAATCTGCGTCCTGTTCTGAAGAAGGCCGGGTTCCTGACCCGCGACCCGAGAATGAAGGAGCGCAAGAAGTACGGCCTCAAAGCAGCCCGCCGCGCACCCCAGTTCTCAAAGAGATAATTTCAGCATTCAAAAGCCCTTGCAAACATTGTGTTTGCAAGGGCTTATTTTTGTTTTTGCCGCAAATTTGACACAGGTCGAATTTCTCAGATAAAGGTAAAATATGCCAAAAAACACCAGGAAATTAAATTTCCCGGCACGAAAAATCGTAAGAGAGGAAAAATCTAATTTTTTGATGAAAACCGAAACGATTTTAAAGAGAAAAAGTTCATATTTAAACTAAGTTATGTTGAAAATTGGAAAAATGAGGAATATAATACAATTTATGAATAAATTATAAACAGTTTAAAGCCAAACAGGAAATTCGGTTTTTTTGGATAATGGCTGATGGGAAAAGCAAACGGGATCTTTTTTTAAGTAAAAGGCTGAAAAAATAAAGTCATGAAAATAAAACCGGTGGCCTTTCATAATTGTCTTTGTATATGGAAAGAGGGAAAACTTAGCGAATAATCAAAAGTAAACATTGAGGAGCGTTAGTGATGGACGTTGAAATCGTGCAAAGAGCGAAGACCGGTAATTCCCATGCGTTGGAGGAAATCTACAACGACACTCGGCAAATGGTGTATTTCACGGCGCTGGGAATCGTGCGGAATGAAGACGATGCGGAAGATGTGGTACAGGATACCTACATAAAAGTGTTCCAGAATATCGCACGCCTGCAGGACGAAAAAGCATTTATCAATTGGCTGAAAATGATTGTGGTGAATGTCAGCAAGAACAACCTGAAAAAGCGTAAGCCCATGCTTTTTCAGAACAATGAAGAGGAAGATGCCGTACTTGGGTCGATTGAGGAAGTCGGCGAAAATTTTCTCCCGCAGGAATATGTGGATCAGGCGGAAAAACGCGAAATTATCAAGAGCATGATAGAAAATCTTCCTGATGCTCAGCGGACAGCCGTAATGCTGTACTATTTTGACGAATTGCCTCTTTCCGAGGTGTCAAAAATTATGGAAACAACGGAAGGAACAACGAAAAGCAGGCTGAACTATGCCCGAAAGCAGATTCGGGCGAAAGTGGATGAGCAGGAGCGGCAGGGCAATAAGCTGTATGCCGGGGTCCCGATGCTCACTCGAATTTTGCATATGGTCTCTCGGAACTACGATTTGCCGGCCGAAACGGCGAAATACATTCTTGCCAATTCTTTACAGGAGGCAAACATCGCCGCAGGGACGGCAGCTTCGTCTGCCGCTGCGGGGTCGGAGGCGGCGGGTCAGGCGGCGATTGCCGACCAGGCTTCTGCGGCGTTGGAAAGTTCCGCGACCGGAACGGCGACAAAAGCATCTGTGGCAAAGGGCATCCTTGCCAAAATTGCGGGCATGTCTGCCCGGACAAAGCTGATTGCCCTGATTGCAGCGGGGGTCGTCGTTGTCGGTTCAGGCACGGGGGCCGCCCTCGCGGTAAAGCATCATAACGACGCTGTGCAGGCGGCAATCGTTTTGCAGCAGAAACAGAAAGCGGAAAGCGAAGCAAAAGCGAAGGCCGCGTCCGAGGCCGCGGCGAAAAAGAAGGCGGAGGAAGAAGCGGCGGCTTCCAGTCAGCAGGAAGGGCAGCAGAATTCGGAGCTAATGGCTCAATTATGCACTGAAGGCTGGGCTTATCAAGGAAACGGCTTCGCAGTACAGGAAGGTGCTTACTTCTATCCGGATGGAACATGTAAATTTGTTTGTGATAAAAAGGTGATAGAAGACGGCCTGACAATAGGGGAAGCGCCTTGGCAGCGCGAAGAGTACGACGGAACCTTTCAGACGATCGGGGGCAATGATATTTCAGTCAGTCTGAAGTATTCTAAAGAACAGGTGGCTGATTCTTCAAAAGATTGCTCAGGAATTTACACGGTGGGATGGAACTGGAACGACCCAACTATGGAAGAAATGGTTAAAACCGAAGAAGGGCCTAATGTTTCCCCCATGACGCTTACTTTAAAATCATTAATATCCGGGGATATGCCATTTGAAGCGAAGAAGGTCGGTGAAGTGTATGATTTTTATATAGTCAGTCAATCCGATTCAACGACTTCCTCTGAAAATACATCCAGCACCGCGCCTTCATCAAGCTCGCAGACGACAAGTTCGGGCACAGAGAAAATGTCCACCGGATACGCAATTGATTATTTGGGGCTAACGCTGCAACAGCTGTCGGACAGACTCGGTAAGGATTATTACAGCCCCGGAAATTATAGCGGGGGTGCGGTAATAGCATATCATGACAACAGAACACCGTTTCAATTTATCTTTCCTGTGATACCGCCAGAGGCATCTACAAAAATCACTGTAGTTGTTGTAAAAAAAGATGATCCGATAGATTCCCAATTAAAAGGCGGCATGACATACCAGCAGCTAAAATCAGTATTTGGCAGCTCGGTGGGTACGCCGGAAGAGAATGTAGTAGTAGGTGGCTGGGGTATTGCTGTCGAGAAGGAAAAATACTTTGTGAATTATTATTGGTCTGATCAGGCAGGGACAGATCCAACTTCTACGTTTGTTGACTTGAAACAATAATTATAGTCACAAAAGACCATAATCCTTTTTTTATCAAAGCCATAAGGGAAAAATTTAAAAATATCGTTCCAATTAAAACCAATCCCTTCTTTCAATTGTCCTGTTACTTAGAAAAGCAAAAATATTTTAAAAAAGGGGATATTGAAGTGAAAAAATTTCTCAGTATGGCTTTGGCGCTGGTGCTGCTTTTGGGATTGGCTGCACCGCTGAAGGCCTTTGCAGCGAATGCGCAGAGCAGTGGATTCGAAATAGCGAACGGTATTCTTTATCATTATACCGGCAACGAGAAAGATGTCGTTACCCCGTCAGGTGTCAAAATAATCACCAATCCAGCGGAGAGCGCGGATGGCGCCTTTGAAGTCAATAAGAATCTTGTAACTGCGGTGGTTTCGGAAGGGGTGCAGACGATCGGTTCTGCCAGTTTTGCAGGCTGCGAGAACCTGAGAAGGGTTACGCTTCCCGCGAGCCTGAGAATTATCGGCCCAAGCGCTTTATCTTCCTGTCCTTCCCTTGCTTATGTCCATATTCCGAACGGTGTGACCTCCATTGAGGAGGGTGCCTTTTCCGGGGATACGAACCTGACCGCCATTGTGATTCCCGAAAGCGTTACCAGCTTCGGTAAAAATGTGTTTTACCTGAGTACGAGCGGAGACCATTATGCCCAGCTGTATTCGCTTACGATCTACGGTGTGTCGGGCTCGGCGGCGGAGAAGTACGCAAAGCAGTATGGCCTGAAGTTTATCCCGATTACACGGGAGAAGGCCAACCGCCCGGCTTCCTATACGCGCAGCGGCGATTTTATCATGGACGGAACCGTTCTGGCGGAATACGTCGGAAATGGAGGGCAGGTCACCATCCCTTCGGGCGTGACGGAAATCGGGGATTCCGCGTTCAGTCAGGACTTGACGGGCTGGAAGCTTCACGGGGACACGCCCGACCCCGCTCTTTCGCAGGCTGTGCAGGACGCACATAAAATTACTTCTATTATCATTCCGAATACGGTTACAAGGGTCGGCGGCCACGCGTTTTTCTCCTGCTACGGCCTTACGGAACTTACGGTTCCGGACAGCGTGCAGGATATCGGTTATGAGGCGTTTGGAAGATGCGGAACCAACGTGTACGTTATCACCAGTGTGGAAGACAACGGCATGCTTGGCAGGGAGGAGCGCTATTATCCGAAGTTCTCAAAGAACACCAGTACCATAACGCTTCCTAAAAAAGCGCAGTACTTCGGTGATGATGAATTTATCGATTGCTGGGGCCTGCAGGGTGTCGTGATTCCGGAAGGCGTCGCGGAAATTAGTGAGTGCATGTTCTATGGCTGTGAAAATATGGAGACGATCACTTTTCCGTCCACAATCAAGAAAATTCCGGATAATCTATGCAACGGCATGTATTCTCTCAAAACAATTCGCGGGTACGCGGGTACGGTCGCCGAAGCCTTTGCCAAAAAAGCCAGACTGAGCTTTGAGAAAATCGGCTGAGATCAGAATTCAAAGCGTGCTTTTTCAATCTATCATGAAGGTGTTTAAGCACCTTATGTTTATATAAAGGAATAAGAGATCAGGGAAATGTTTAGGAGGAAATTAAAATGCAAACGGGATTAATTATTGCGGTGATTATTGGAATCGTGGCTTTGCTTTTTGGGTATAAAGCTCTGATCAGATATACTCAAAAAGTGTATGCGGAGACGGGCTATAACCCGTTCAGCGGCGGCAACCTTGCTTTAATGTTCGGAATTTTGGCCTTGCCTATCGCAGTCGGCTTATTGCTGGTACACGGTTCGACCCCGCAGGCCTCAGAAATTATTCCGATGGTCCTTGCAATGCTTTTGCCAATCGTTGTTCTGGCGATCCGCAACCGCAGCTTGAACAATGCGGGGAGAATTGTTTTCTTCACGATCTTACAAATCATCGGCGGGTTGCTGATTGTCGTGTTCTTGATTTTCAAAGTTGTATTTAAAGCATCTTTTTCTATGGCAGGCGTCGAATTGGGGGACAGAACGGTTCAGGCGGCAAACGTCAGGCGGGAAGTCGATCAAAAGAATGTCCAGCCTGACTTTCAAAGGCGGCAGGCCGACCACATCGCGCAGGAACAAGGGTTTCGGGATTACGATGATGCGAAACAGTCGATGAAATAAACGGCCGGTTGATTTACGCAGCGTTGTTTGCACTTGGCTTTCACATATTTTATATATTAAGGAGCGTTCAACATGTTTTGCCCACAATGCGGAACGAAAAATGACGATGACGCAGTATTCTGCTCGAACTGCGGCGCGGATGTCTCGCAGGCTTTTTCAGAGGCCCAAGCCTCTCAGCCGCAGCAAAGCGACGCCGGATTTTCGCCGCCTGTACAGGATTCCCATACGGCGGCTCCCACCTATGTTTATCAGTCCGGTACAGCTGCCGTAAAGCCGGGAACACCGATGAAAACATCTACTAAAATTACTATGGCAATTATCGTGGTGCTTATTGTCGCGTGCGCGGCTCTTTACAATGTTGCCAAGCAGATGAACAGTCCCGAAAAATGCGCTCAGACTTATTTTGGGGCCATCCAGGCCAAGGACTGGGCGAAGGCCTATCCTTTCCTGGATGTTACGGAAAGTGATTTCATTAATGAGGCCAATTTTGCGAAAATGATGGAGAAATCCGTGGGGGCGCAGAAAATTGTCAATTACAGCATCCTTGATGAAAAAACACTGAAGAGCGGTACGTCGAACGGAACAGACGATCAAATGAAGGATCCGTTATTGGCTGGCGGTCTGACAAAGGTCATCACGGTTCAGTATACCGTGCAGGGGGAAACGGAACCGCAGACCGTGCCGGTGATCCTGGTTAAGCAACCCCAAAAGAACTTCTTTTTGTTTGATACATGGAAAGTCTCTCCGGGAGGGTATATCACACCTGAAGCAGACATCACGGTGCCCTATGGGACGACTGCATATCTGGATGGCGTAAAGATTCCTGATTCCGCCAAGGCGGAGGATGTTTCCTCCGGGGACTCTTCTTCGGATTCTTCAGGCAGCCCGAATGATCAAAACAATCAGCCCGTAAGTTACCAGATTAAAAATATTTTTGCCGGAACCCATGTGCTTAAGGTCACTTCGCCATATACCGATGACTATACAGAAAATGTTACCGCTGACGGCGATAGACTGAATGCCCAGGTAGGTGGCTTGCAAGTGAAAAAGTCAATTCTGGACCAGGTGTCTCAGCAGGCGCAGCAGACCATTCAGGATATCTATGCGTCTGCCGTCGCCGGAAAGGGCTTTGACAGCATCAAAAATTCTTTCATTTCCGACAGTAACGTACAAAGTTATTTGTCAGAAAACTATGATCGCCTTCTTGATCAAATAGCAGCGGGCGACCACAGCGACAATGGATTCAAGAGCATCTCGGTCTCTGATTTCAACACTCAAGTTCTGGATTCCGGGGAAAATTCGGGCCTGTTTATCAAACTCACGACCGATTTCAATTACGCTTATACGGCGGTGTCGCCGAACTATATGGATTCCACGATGCCTCCTCAACAGCAGTCCTATACGGATAAGGGTGAGATTTCCTTTACGTACACGCTGATTGACGGCAAATGGCTCATCGAAGATGCGACCGGCCTTGCTCTGTACAGAAATTATTATTGAGGGGGAAATTTAATATGGCAAAGTTTTGTGTTTATTGCGGCAGATCCTTGGAAGAAGGAGAAGAGTGCCACTGCCGGGATATTTCTTCGCGGGCGGTACCTTCCAAAACGGAAGAAAAAGTTGCGCAGGCCGTTGTTTCGGCCAGCAAGGCGGGAGGATACCTCCAGGGGCTTTGGAGCTTGATCAAACGGTCTTTCCGAGCGCCTTCACAGATGATGAGATCATTTGCCGCTTCTGCGGACTCAAACGCGGCATTGGGTTTAATCGGGATACAGGCAATCGTGTTTGGCCTGTTTATGGATGCTTTTTGCAGCCAGATCACCGCCGCCCTTGCAGACGCGCTCCAAAGGATCTCCTTCGCCGTCGGTTCCATCTTTGGCCGGTCGAGCGGGAACTCCTTCGGAAATTCTGACGATATTGCAAATCTGGTCAATTTTCCGATGGGCAAAATCTTTTTCCTGTCCCTGATTCTGGCGGTTGCCGCAGCCTTGCTGTTCGCAGGGATTCTGCTGGTGTTCAGCAAAATTTTCAAGGGTCAGGCTACATACAGGCACATGCTCTGCGTTTCAGGCGCCAACAGTCTGGCAGCTGCCCCGCTGCTGCTGCTCGGCATTGTGGGACTCTGGATTAACTTCAAGCTGGGTATTGGGCTCGCTTGCCTGAGCTTGCTCCTGCAGCCGTACTTTACTTTTGAGGCTCTGAATGGCACTGCGGCCGTCGAGGAAGATAAATCGGTTTATGTCTGTTTCCTGTCTTTCGCGGTGTTGACGTTGGTCATGCTGTTTGTCGTGAAGCAGGTTTATCCGCAGTATCTGCCGACGGGGTTGACGTCGCTGCTAAATGAGGCAAAATCATATACGAATAATGCTTCCAGCCTTTTGAACGGCCTTGTCGGGGGATCCTATAGCAACTGATTACCGGAATTTGTGTTGAAACCCACATTAGGAATCAAAAGTTCACATGAGTTCAGCCCTTTTCGGTTTGTCCTGTCGGCGGAAAAGCAGACGCTGTTCAACTTATAAAAAAGAGCATCCTAAATCCAAATTTTATATAAGTATGAAAGCGATCCCGCCACAGCAGGTGTCTTGCCACAGGACGTTAATATCGATATATCCGGCGTCAAGTTGCTTAATGTCGAAATGGATCTGAATGGAAATATCGATGGTACATATCCGACGGCAGGATTCTATAATGTTCAGCTCAGAAAATGATATTTATGGCGATGCATCTGCCGCAAAACCGTCGCAACAAACTGTTGAAAACCACAAAACGCTGCTTCACGTTATTCAACGGTAAACGCCGATAAATGCGGCTTTTCCAGATGATTTTACCCGCACGGCGTTGTATCCGTGCGGGTTTTCTCTGTTTCAAGGGGTTCGGCTCCGTCGGATCAAAAAGGTCCCCGCAGCTTGTCTGCGGGGACCTTTTGATTCCTGTCATTTGGCCTTAATACGGCCCGTGGAGGTACGGTTAAAGCCGGACGGTTCTGGATTCGCCCTTCATATTGCTGAAAGTGGCTTCCGCTTCATCAATGAAAAAAACCTCAAAAATACCGTCGTCAATCTGATATAGATTGGAAAGGTAAGGCGCCGCCGCCAGCGCGGCCTGCTTGCTTTCCCTGCTGGTGCAGAAAACCGCCTTCCCCCTCAGGCGCAGCCATTCGCTGTCCTTGTTGGTTGTTGAGATTTCAATATGGGGGTTTTCCTTCATCTGTTTATAAACATTTTTACGGTTGTTGGTGCAGAAGCAGAGCTTCCCGTCGTATTTCATGACAAACCCGAAAGGGCGGACTTTGGGAACGCTGCCTTCCACCGTGGCGAGGTAAAAGGTGGGATTTTCGGTTAAAAATTGAAGAATTTCGTCCATAATCATTGCTCCTTTTTGTTTCTGTATGATATTATTATAAAATAAAGAATGAATCATGCAAGTATGCAGATTTTTATGACTAAGGAAGAATTTTCTGAGTATAGGGGGAAACGGGATGGAAAAGGAAGAAAGGATTGGGCAATGCCCGGTCACGTATGCCCTGCAGCTGATCGGCGGAAAATGGAAGCTTCCGATTCTGTGGGCGCTCAGCTGCAAGGGCGTTTTAAGGTACAATGAACTGAAACGGTGCGTCTGCGGAATCACCAACATGATGCTGTCGCAGTCCCTGAAGGAACTGGAAGGAAGCGGGCTGGTACGACGGGTTCAGTACATGGAAATACCGCCGCACGTGGAATATTCCCTGAGCCGGTCGGGAGAGAGCCTGATGCCGGCGCTGAACGAGCTGGCCGCCTGGGGAACGGAGCAAATGAATATTGCAGGGACAAAAAATTCACAGGAGTGAAGAAAACGAAATGATAAAAACGGAAGAACCAAAGCTCTCGGAGCAGTTGACGGAATCGGGAAATCTGAAAGAAGCCGTTTGGCAGGCACAGGAGGAAGAACGGGACGTGAAAGGCTACCACTTCCGGAACGCGGTGCAAAACGGCACGGCGGCCTGCGGCGCCGACATTCTGAAGTGTTTTTTCGAAAACTGCCGTCTGGCGGAAAGCGGGTTTGGCAACCAGTATTTTGCGGATGTTGTTTTCAGCGGCTGCGATCTTTCCAATGCCGACTTTTCCAGGTGCCTGCTGCGCAGGGTACGGTTTGAGAACTGCAAGATGCTGGGCGTCAATTTTTCAGAGTCGTCTTTTGAAAGCGTCGCCATAGAAAAATGCATCTGTACCTATGGGAATTTATCCTCGGTGAAAATGAAAGGCTGCCTCTTTGCGGAAAGCGACTTTTCAAACGCGAGTTTTCAGCTGTGCGCCTTCAAGTCGGTCGGGTTCCAGAGATGCGATCTGACCCGGTCGGAATTTCTTCACGCGCCGCTCAAAGGGATCGATTTTACAACCTGTGAAATCGCGGGAATCCTGCTCTCCGGGCCGGAGCTGCAGGGGGCGGCCGTCACTGCGGTACAGGCCTGCGACCTGTCGAGATACTTAGGATTGATTGTACGGTAAAGGGGCTCCGGATGACCGGAGTCCTTTTTCATTATATATAGCATTTTTCCGGCAGAGTTCGCGCTCTTTTTGGACGGCCTTCATATACTATATATAGTGTGGTTGCGTTGTGTCTTTCGGCGCCGGATCCAGGCAGCGAAAATAAACGAAAACCGGTTTTTCAGGCCTGGACCGCTCCTCGGCGGAAAGGCGGAATTGTATCAAAAACGACAGGTTTTGAAACACTGTTCACAATAGCCAAAAACTCAGGCGCAGAGCCGCTGATTTTAACCGATCGTTCAGAAAAACGGTGAAAAAGCGGCGAAAAAACCCAATCCTTTACAGTGTAAACAATGCTGTAATATTTGTAACAAGTTTGTAACTTTGATTTTCTTGCATTTTGCACAGAAAAGAGTTTCTTTGAAAGCGCAAGAAAAGGAATATTTGTGCGGACGCAGAAAATTAAGGCGGAATTTCCGAATATTCGCTGGAAAGGCTTTGTGCAATATCTACAAATTTGCGACCGATGATAATTTGACAATTATGCATTAGGTGAATATAATTACGCCATTAGATCAATGCTCTAAAAACTGACGCTCGGCAAGGTGGTGGGCAAGGCCCATATTTACCCTGCCGAAGCAGGGAAAAGGGTGAACAAATGCAATTTTTCACACGAAATACGGCCTGGCTGCAAACCTCGATGAAAAGAGCAGCTGCTCTGGCTATGATGATTGTGATTACGGTCAGTTCCGTGATCACGGTGGCGGCGGTAACGCGCAACGCAGTGGTCGATTATAACGGAGAAAAGAGATCCGTACAGCTGTACAGGGATGGGACGGATGAAATTCTTGCCGCGGCAAATGTCAAGCCCGGCGAAAACGATATTGTTGAACGCAGCCCCGAACCGACCCCGGACGGGAAGATCCTCATCACTGTGAGAACCGCGATTCAGGCGGATGTCAGCGCGGACGGCGACGTAAAAACCGTTACGCTGCATTACGGCGATACGGTGGCAAAGGCGCTTTCCACGGCGGCGGTAACGCTGAAAGCAAACGATGTGGTTACTCCGAAGCCGGCTGAAAAGGTTACGCAGGAAACGGACATTCAGGTGAAAAGACATTTTACCGTCAGCATGACCGCGGACGGGCAGACGAAATCCGTGCTCGTCGGCGAAGGCACGGTCGCCCAGGCGCTTGAGCAAGCCGGGGTTTCGCTCGGCGCGGAGGACATTGTCAACGTGGAGAAGGACGCCCCGGTCGGCGAGGGAATGAAGATTTCCGTCTCAAGGGTGACCTATCAGGAAATCACCAGCATCCAGCCGGTCGCGTTCAAAAACAAAAACGAAAACAGCGCCGGCCTTTATAAAGGGCAGATCAAGGTCAAGACTTCCGGCAAAGCCGGCAGCCAGTCCGTGGTTACCCGCCAGAAGCTGGTGGAAGGGAAGGTTGCCTCCAGCGAGGTCGTCAGCGCCACCGTGCTGGAACAGCCGGTCGATCAGGTGACCCTGGTCGGAACAAAGAAAAAAGCGGCGGGCGCCGCCGTGATCAACGGCAACGGAACGATCACCGACCAGAACGGAAAGACCGTTTCCTATAAGAAATGCGTTTCCGGAAAATGCACCGGCTACACCGGCGGGGGAAGAACCTCGACCGGGCGGGCGGCGGCGTTCGGCCTGGTCGCGGTCAATCCGAAGATCATCCCCTACGGCAGCAGGCTTTATATCTGTTCCCCGGACGGCAAGGTCGTTTACGGTTACGCCATTGCGGCGGATACCGGCGGCGGGGTAATGGACGGGCGCATTGTCGCCGACCTGTACTTCAACACGGTCGCGCAGTGCCGGCAGTTTGGAAACCGCAGGATGAATATTTATGTTCTGTAATACAGGGAGCGGGGGAAACCCCGCTCCTTTTGCTGTCCCGCGGATGTCCCCGCGCAAAACTTTTTGAAAAAGAAAGCTTGCATTCAATAGAACATATGTGTTATTATTAGGACAATAAATAGAACATATGAACGGTTTTGGGGCAGGGGGATAAAACGATGAATCTTTTAACGGGAACGGTCATGCTGCTGGCGGCGGGCGTCATGGCCAAAAAATTCAGGCCGCGGACGCAGTCCGGCCGCGCGCTGCTGGGGATGACCGCGGCGATGGGGGTGCTTTCTCTTCTCTCCGGCGAGGGGAACTGGCTGTTCCAGACCGTCCAGTTTGTTCTGCAGGCCGTCGTGGCCTTCTGCTGCTTTTTGCAGCTCAGGCGGGAAGCCGCCGTGCGCCGCCGCCGGATGCACAGGCATCCCCAGCATGCGCAGGGCAGGCTGCGCAGGACCGCGAAAACCTGCGCGTAACAGTTGACAGAAATCCCGATTCATATTATGATAAAATATCATAATAGCGGGGAGCGGTTGATTTGCCTTACGTATATGCGGCGATGTGGGTTGCCGCCGGCTTGATCCTGATTTTCCGGATGAGCCGGGAAAACCGTGTTTTTTACGCGCTGGGTGCGTTCTTTCTCCTTTTGGGCGGATGGTGGTTTGCGGATGCCGCCCTTGCGGTCAACCCGTTTTCCGGGGCCTGGGGCTGGGCGCTGCGCGGGCTTACCGCGGCGGCGCTGGCGCTTGCCTGTGCGGTTTACTACAGGGAAAGCAGGAAAAACAGAGGAGACGCCCCCGGGGACGACCCTTCCGGCCGCGATGGGAAATAGCGGAAAAAGCTTCGCGGACGCGGAGCTTTTTTACTGCCAAAAAGCGAATTCATGCATACAATAGAGTGCGGGGAAAATATTGAAACCGCTTCATTATAGATCGTCTGCCGGGGATCCGTTCCCGGCAGGCGCTATAAAGTTTGAGGGAACCGGTTCTGAAAACGTTGAAAAAACAATTTATTTAGGGTAGAATAAAGGAAAAAGCAATGGAGGAATCAATATGCTAATAGCGCCTTCGGTGCTTTCCTCGGATTTTTCACAGCTTGGAAATGAAGTAAGGAGAATGGATCTCTGCGGCGCGGACTGGATCCATCTGGATGTAATGGATGGGCATTTTGTGCCAAACCTGACTTTCGGTGCGCCGGTGATCAGGGCCGTGCGCGGATTTACGGAAAAACCTTTTGACGTGCATCTGATGATCGATGAACCGCTCCGGTATGTCCCTGATTTTTTAGACGCCGGAGCGGATATTATTACTTTTCATATAGAATCGAAATCCGACACGGAAAAAACGCTGAAAACCATCCGCGCGGGCGGCGCGAAGCCGGCGCTGTCCGTAAAGCCGGGCACTCCCGCAGAAACACTGTTCCCGTATCTGGACAAGCTGTACATGGTGCTTGTCATGACGGTGGAGCCGGGGTTCGGCGGCCAGCGCTTTATGGAGGACATGATGGAAAAGATCCGGACGCTGAAAGCCCGCAGGCCGGAGCTGCTGGTTCAGGTGGACGGCGGAATCAATCCCTCCACCATCCGGACGGCCGCACAGGCGGGCGCGGATGTGTGCGTGGCGGGGACAAGCGTATTCAAGGCGGAGAATGCCGCACAGGCGATCCGGGACCTGAAAGCGGCGGCCGGGCAAAAATAGAAACGGGGGAATGACGGCGTGATACTGCAGCGCGGCGTAAAGCTGGAGCAGCAAAAATCAGCTTCGCTGAGACATAAAATAAAGGATCTTCCCGTTCCGGAGGGCATTGAGGAGCCGAGGCCGCTTCCGCCGCGGAAGGGGAAGCTTGACGCCGGCGGGATTATCGCCGCCGCCGAGGCCGCCGGGATCGTCGACGAGTTCGACGGTGCGGCGCTGGACAAGAAGCTGAGGCGGCTGCGCCGGTTGAAGCCGGATATGCTTGTGGCCTGCTGCTTTGACGAGGATCCCTGCACGACGAGCGCCATGGCGGTGCTGCGGGAAAATACGCACGCGATCATCGCCGGGCTGGTGCTTGCCGCGCGGGCGTGCGGTGCGGCGGAGAATAAAATCGCCGTGGCGGCTTCCCGGGAGGCGCGCGCAATTCGGAAAATCAACCCGCAGGCGGATCTGATCGTTGCGGGCGAACGGTACCCGGCGCGGGTGCTCTTGAAACGGAAGCTGTACGCCTCCGGGAAAAACGCCGCGTACGTCGGCGCGCAGGCGCTTCTGGCGCTGACCGCCGCCGTGGACGAAAACGAGCCCCAGAGCTTTACCGTGGCGACGGTGGCGGGCGACGGGGTGGAGCACTGGCGGAACCTGCGGGTGCGTATCGGCACGCCGCTGAAATTTCTGCTGGACGCCTGCGAAGCGAGCGAAAAGACAAAGGTGGTCATCACCGGTTCTTCCGTTACGGGGAAGGCCGTCACCGACCTGTCCGAGCCGGTCACGGCGGCGACGCGCTGTGTGATCGCGCTGCGAAAACCCCCCAGAAACAAGACCTATCCCTGCATCGGCTGTGAGAAATGCGAGCGGGCGTGCCCGCGCGGCATTGTGCCGTGGAAAGTTTTAAGGGAGATACAAAGCGCCAGCCCGGACCCTGTCAGGATGCTGAACGTGCAGAAATGCATCGGCTGCTCGGCCTGCGCCGTCGCCTGCCCTTCCGGAATCGATCTGCGCGCCGCCGTTTCGAAGGCGGCGGCCTATAAGAAAAGCGGTGACTTCGATTGACGTTGAATGAAGCGAGAGCGCCTTTTGTAAAAAGCGAAGCCTCCGTAGCCTCCATGATGCGCGACGTGCTGTTCGCGCTTGCCATGCTGCTCGTCCTGCCCGTGGTGCACTACGGGCCGCGCCCGCTCGTGACGGCGGGCGTGACCATGCTGGCCTGTGCGGTCTGTGAGATTGCGTTCAGCCTGATCCAGACAAAGAGCATCAGCCTTTCCGACGGGTCCTCCCTTGTCACGGGGATGATGATCACCATGCTGATGCCGCTCAACGCCCCCCTGTGGCTGCCCTGCGCGGCGGCCGCCTTTGCGATTCTGGCCGCGAAGATGCCGTTCGGCTCCATCGGTCATACGCCGTTTAATCCGGCGGCGTCGGGCGTCGCCTTTGCCGTGCTGTGCTGGCCGAAGGAGATGTTTTCCTATTTCGACCCGGCGGCCGCCCAGACGATTCCCCCGTATCGGGACTTTGCCGCGGTGCTGGCCCCTTCGCCCGCCGCCGTTTTAAAAAGCGGGCTGAAGCCGGGCATCCTGCCGCTCGACATGCTGTGGGGCGTGTTTCCCGGCCCGCTGGGAACGACCGGAATCCTGGTGATCTGCGCCTGCGGGCTTTTCCTGTTCCTGAAACGCACGGCAAGGTGGGAGATCACGGCTTCGTTTCTGGCCGCCGCCGTGCTGATCGCGGCGTTTTTCCCCAGAATCGCGTGCGGCCCGCTGACCTCTGTGAAATACGAGCTGATGTCGGGGTCCCTGCTTTTCTGTTCCGTATTCATGGTCACCGACCCGGTGACCGCCCCGCACAGGATCCCGGGACGCATTTTTTACGGCGCCTTTGCCGGTTTTCTGGTGATGATGTTCCGCCGCTTCGGCGCGTTTGAACAGGGGGCCGTCTTCGCCGTCATCATTGCCAACGCCGCAACCCCGCAGATTGATTCTCTGCTGCTGGGGGCGCTGAGACTGGGGGAGGAACCGTATGACGAATAAGAAAACCCTGCTGCGCGAAACGGGCACGATCTTTTTGAACGGAGCGTTTTTCAAAAACCCCGTTCTGGTGGGCGCGCTCGGGCTTTACCCCGTTGTTGCGGGCGGCTACAATATGAGGAACGCCGTTGAGCTGTCCCTCCTGTTCCTTTTCCTGACCCTGCCGCTGTCCCTTTTGTTCTGCCTGGTGGGGGAAATGGTGCCCCTGTGGATCCGTCCGGGGCTGGTCCTGACGGTTTCCGCGGTCCTGTATCTGCCCGCCGCGTGGCTGACGGAAAAGCTGCTCCCCGGGTCGGTGACCGCCCTGGGCATGTTCGCCGCTCTGATGATCGGCAACTCCATGATCCTTTCCCGCGCGAACGACTACGCGCCCACCCACATCGGCTGGGCGGTGGCCGCGGACGCTCTGGGGTGTTCCGCCGGCTTTGCCGCGGTCGTCTGCCTGAGCGCCGCCGTCCGGGAGCTCTGGCTCAAGGGAAGCCTGTGGCACACCAACATGGGGGTGTACGGCACCGCCGACGCGGGCGTTTCCCTGCCGTTTTTCGGCTTCCTCCTGCTGGGGTTTTTCGCCGCGTTCGTCCAGTGGGTCAATGAAAAGCGCGGTAAAAAAGGCGGCAGAAGGAGGGTGCCCCGCATATGAACACCTTTGTACAGATGCTTTTGGCCGCGCTTCTGGCGGTCAGCACGGAAAATATCCTGTTTGCCGGGGGCATTGGGTTCAGCCGCGTGCTCCGCGCGGGGCGCAGGCCGAAAATGCTCGGAATGTATTCTGCCTTCGTGACGGTTTTTACGCTGATTTCCATGGCCGCGGCTTATTTTCTCAGCCCGCTGCTTGCGGGCAGCCAGACGCTGGTTGTCCTGCGGCCGGCCCTGCTGGCTTTTTGCAGCGCGGCCGCCTATCTGATCGCGGCGTTTGTCCTGAAAACCTTTTCCGCGCGGTTTTACAGGAAATACGGGCAGATTCTGGCCCCGGCGGCAATGAATACGGTCGTGCTCTCCATGCCGTACGTGCTGAAAAGCCTGAAGCTCGCTTTGCCGGACGCCGTCGGCTTTGCCCTCGGTACGGGCGCGGCGTTCTTTCTGGCCGCCCTCGTTTTTTCCCATACGCCGGAAATCTGCAGGAACCCGGATATGCCCAAAGCGTTCGGCGGGCTGCCCGCCGTGCTGATCTACGTCGGGATCCTGTCCATGGCCTTCGCGGGCTTTACCGGCGGAAAGCTGTTTTAAATTATGATAGTTCACATATCAAAAAGGCTCCCCCGACAAGCGCTGCGTCCGCGTCTGTCAGGGGAGCCTTATGAAAACGGGTTCAGTATTTGATCGCGCTGAAAAAGTCCTCGATCTGGCTTTTATAGGTTGTGGTCGCCTTGCCGTACACAATGGTTTTATTCATTCTCACCAGAATGTGGTTCAGCTCGCCGTTTACAAGGGTGTATTTATTATAGGAGGAGGAGTCGACGTTCTGCGCGTCGCCGTCCGTGCCGGAGGCAATGCCCGACTTGAGGTTCGTGTACATCTCCGTCGCGGCGCTTTCGGAGGAGAAGGCAAGGAACGCCAGCTCCGTGCCGGTCTCGCTTTTGACCGCGGACAGGTATTTTTCCGCGTTTGCATTCGCGGAGGAATCCGTCACCGTAAACCCGGCCGCTTCCGCCTGCTTTTTAAATTCGTCCGCCGAAACCGGCGTGCGCGCCGAACAGCCCGCAAACGCGAACAGGGCCGCCGCCGCAAGGACCGCGGCGCATAATTTTATCAGTTTTTTCAATGTAAAACCTCCATTTATTCGGGAAAACTTAATATGATTTATTATAGTACGGGTTCCTTCCGTTTACAAGTATTACCGTATTTTCCTCAGGCAGTCGGGAAAGTCGCGCAACCGCAAAATTGTTTTACAATTTTGCTGACCGCGTTGGCTGCGCCCCTGCTCGCCCCGGCTTTCGGATCTGTTGACGCCGCCGCGCGGGAAAAGCGCGGATTTCCGGCGGGCGGTGCGCCGCCGGGAGCAAATGAAAAAATTTTCCCAAAATCATCCTTGTCAAATACTGCATAGCAAAGAGATTCCTGCGGATAATAAGCACAGACAACACCGCACAGGAGGTAATAAAATTGAAAGCCACAGGAATAGTCAGAAGAATTGATGATTTAGGCCGCGTTGTCATCCCAAAGGAGATACGCCGCACGCTTCGCATACGCGAAGGCGACGCGCTTGAAATTTTTACCGATACGCAGGGAGGGGTCATTTTTAAAAAATACTCGCCTGTGGGCGAGCTTTCCACCTTCGCCGGGCAGTACGCGGATGTACTGAGCAAAGCGATCAACGCGCCCGCCATTATCTGTGACCGCGACCATGTCGTCGCGGCGGCCGGCGTTTCGCGCAAGGAATTTCTGGAGCGCCGCGTGACCCCCGAGCTTGAGGAATGCATGCAGAGCCGCACGAATTTTATCAGCAAGGGAAAGTCCGCGTTCCGGCCCGTGGAGGGTGTGGACAGGACGGCGGAAGTCGTTTATCCCATCATCGCTTCCAGCGACGTGACCGGGGCGGTAGTCCTGCTCGGAAACGACGGCGACGAGGTTCCCACGGAAAGTGAAACCAAGCTCGCGCAGGTCGCAGCATCCTTCTTGGGAAAACAGATGGAGGAATAAGCGTATTATTCACTTTTCCCCCTTGCATTCGCAGTTTTGTTGTGATATTATAAATAAGTAATATTATGAAGGATGAAAGAGTGGGGCGACCCGCTCTTTTGTTTGTATTATGAGGTGAACAGGGTTGGCTTATAAGAAAAAGAACGGAAATACCGTCGAAGCGGTATGGAAGCTTGCCGCGCCGATCGCGGCCGGGCTGGGGCTTTCCGTCTGGGACGTCCGCTTCCTGAAAGAGGGAGCCGACTGGTTTCTGAGGATTTTTATTGACAAAGAGGGCGGCGTGGGCATTGAGGACTGTGAAAAAATGAGCCGCGCGATCAACGGCCCGCTCGACGAACTCGACCCGATCGACCGGTCGTACTGTCTGGAGGTTTCCTCCCCGGGAATCGACCGGGAGCTTGTGCGCGAGGAGCATTTTCAGGCGTTCCTGGGTTCCGCGGTGCGTGTGAAGCTGATCCGTCCCCTGGAGGACGGGCGGCGCGAGCTGACCGCCGTGCTGGAAGATTATCGGGAGAATACCATGGTCCTTCAAACGGAGGAAGGAGTAACGATTTCGCTGGCCGCCAGGGATGCCTCGTCGGTGCGGCTGGTGGATGATGATATTGTTGGAGGTATTGAGGAATGAACAGCGAAGTTTTCGAGGCCCTTGCTCTGTTGGAAAAAGAAAGGGGCATTCCGGTCGACTTTATGCTCGACAGGATCAAAAAGGCGATTGTCACAGCCTGCAAAAACAGCTACGGCAACGAGGACTGTGTGATAAACATGGATCCGGCGAAAGGGACGTTCGAAGTTTATCTGCGCAAGACCGTCGTTGAGGACATAAGCGACCAGGGAAAAGAAATTCTGTTGGAGGACGCGCGCAAAATCGACCCGAAAACGGACATCGGCGAAGTGGTCGGCGTTCAGCTGAACACCAAGGAATTCGGGCGCATCGCGGCGCAGACCGCCCGCAACATCATCCGGCAGGGCATCCGCGACGGCGAGCGCGGCCAGATGATGCAGGAGTTCCAGAGCAAGCATCAGGAGCTGGTCAGCGCTTTGGTGGAGCGGGTCGACCCCCGCACGGGCGCGGCGACGCTGATGATCGGCAAGGCCGAAGCCATTCTGCCCAAGAGCGAACAGGTCGGCGACGAAAAGCTGACGGAGGGCGACCACATCAAGGTGTACGTGGTCGACGTCAAGGAAACCGAGAAGGGCCCGCGCGCTATGATCAGCCGCGTCCACCCCGATCTGGTCAAGAGATTGTTTGAAACCGAGGTGCCGGAGATCTACGACGGCACGGTGGAGATAAAGGCGGTTTCCCGCGAAGCGGGGTCCCGCACAAAAATCGCGGTCCTGAGCCATAATCCGGACGTCGACGCCGTCGGCGCCTGCATCGGCTCCCGCGGCGCGCGCGTTTCCAATATCGTAAACGAGCTGGGCGGCGAAAAGATCGACATTGTGGAGTACAGCGAGGATCCGGCGCAGTTTATCGCCTCCGCGCTGTCGCCCGCGGACGTCCTTTCCGTCACCCCGGCGCAGGACGGCTCCCACGCCTGCCGCGTGACCGTGCCGGACAGCCAGCTCTCCCTCGCGATCGGCAACAAGGGGCAGAACGCCCGCCTTGCCGCCAAGCTGACCGGCTGGAAGATAGATATCAAGCCGGAAAGCGGCTTCTTTGGCGAGGAAGAGCAGAAGTAAATTCTTTTTGAACAGGCGGTGTATGGGATGCATGAAAGAAAAGTACCGATGCGGATGTGCTCGGGGTGCGGAGAGATGAAACCGAAAAAAGAGCTTGTGCGGGTGGTAAAATCGCCCGAACAGGAAATATCTCTTGATTTGACAGGACGCAGGCCGGGGCGCGGCGCATATGTGTGCAGGAGCATAGACTGCCTGAAAGCGGCGCGAAAGGCGAGAAGATTTGAAAAAGCCTTCTCCTGCAAAATCCCCGACGAGGTATTTGACCGTATGGAGGAGGAAATCAGCCGGAATGAATGAAAAAATCTTACATCTTCTCGGCATTGCCCGCCGGGCCGGAAGGCTTTCGCTCGGCAATGACGCGGCGATCGAATCGCTGAGGAAGGGAAGCGCCGCGCTGATACTGCTGGCGGCGGACCTTTCCCCCCGAACCGCCGGAGGCGTCCGGCGGGCGGCCAAAGAAGAAGGAACCGCGGTGGTTATCTGCGGGGCGGTAATGGACGAAATCAGCATGGCTCTTGGGAAGCGAACCGGAGTTGTAGCGGTGAATGACGCAGGGTTCGCTAAAAAGCTGCTTGAGCTTTCCCGGGCACAGGCGGCCACAGAGTAATGAGGAGGAATTTGATATATGATGATGAAATACAGGGTCCATGAGGTGGCAAAGGATTTGAACGTCCCGAATAAGGATGTCATTGATACTTTGGAGAAGTATACCGGCGAAACAAAAAAACATATGACGGCTCTCAACGAAAGCGAACTCGATCTCGTTTTTGAAACGTTTACACAGAAGAACAGCAGCGAAAGCCTTGACACGTATTTCGCTCAGGCGAACCGGAACGAGACCGTCGTGGAGCCGGAAAAGCCGGATGTCATCATCCAGCCGCAGAAGCCCGCGCCCCGTCCGCCCGTACAGCAGCAGGCCAGGGCTCCGCGTCCGGCGCAGGGAGCGCAGCAGCGGCCCGGAGCTCAGGCACGCCCCGCACAGAGTGCGCAGGGCTCTGTCCCGCCTACGCGCAAGGCCGTAAAGCCGGGCAAGATTACGCCGGTCGGACCCAAGGCCCCCCAGCAGCACAAGACCCCCGCGGCGCCCAGACCGCAGCAGAGCACCATGCAGAGAAGACCGCAGCCGTCCGGCGACTCCGGCAGCGCGATCAAACGCACCGAGGGCAGGATTGTCGATACGAGATCGTCCCATGTGGAGCTTGATAAATACAACGAAAAATACGACCGTCTCGCTTCCGAGAAAATCAACACGAACAATACCGTGCAGAAGCAGAAGCTGACCCAGCGCAGCTCCCAGTACCGCGGCAGGCCGAGGAATTCCCGCAAGGAGACCGAGGCCGAGCGTCTGCGCCGCATCGCGCTGGAGCGCAAGGCGAAACCGATCACCATCCAGATTCCGGAGGAGATTACGGTCGGCGAGCTGGCGCTCCGCCTGAAGGCCACCGCCGCCGAGGTCATCAAGAAGCTGATGGCTCTGGGCGTGTTTGCCGCCGTCAACGACACCGTCGACTTCGACACCGCTTCCCTCGCCGCCATGGAATTCCACGCGAAGGTGGAAAAGGAAGTCGTCGTCACCATTGAGGAACAGATCATCGACGACAGCGAGGACAAGGACGACAACCTCGTGCCGCGCGCGCCCGTTGTGGTCGTCATGGGCCACGTCGACCACGGCAAGACGTCCCTTCTGGACGCCATCCGCCACGCGAACGTCACCGCCTCCGAGGCCGGCGGCATTACCCAGCACATCGGCGCGTACCAGGTAAAGCTGGGCAAGCGCGACGTCACCTTCCTGGACACCCCGGGCCACGCAGCGTTTACCACCATGCGCGCCAGAGGCGCGCAGGTAACGGATATCGCCGTTCTGGTGGTCGCCGCGGACGACGGCATCATGCCGCAGACCGTGGAGGCGATCCATCACGCCAAGGCCGCGGAGGTTTCCATCATCGTCGCGATCAACAAAATGGATAAGCCGGGCGCAAACCCGCAGCATGTCATGGAACAGCTGACGGAGTACGACCTTGTTCCGGAGGAATGGGGCGGCGACACGCCGTGCATCCCGGTTTCCGCCGTGAAGAAGACCGGCATCAAGGACCTTCTGGAAATGATCATCCTGACGGCGGACATGAAGGAGCTGAAGGCCAACCCGGACCGCGCCGCAAAGGGCACCGTGATTGAGGCAAGGCTTGACAAGGGCCGCGGCCCGATTGCGACCATGCTGGTCCAGAACGGGACGCTCCGCACCGGCGATATCATTGTCGCCGGCACCACCGTGGGCCGCGTGCGCGCCATGACGAACGCGGACGGGCAGAAGATCGAGCAGGCGGGCCCGAGCGTCCCGGTGGAGATCACCGGCCTTGACGACGTGCCGACCGGCGGCGATATCTTCAACGCCGTGTCCGACGAGCGCCTCGCAAGGGAGCTGGTGGAGCAGCGCCGCACCGAGCTGAAGGAAGAGCGTTTCAACTCCCGCACCAAGGTCACCCTTGACAATCTGTTCGACCAGATGAAGCAGGGCGATATGAAGGAGCTGCAGATCATTGTAAAGGCCGATGTGCAGGGCTCCGTGGAAGCGGTCCGCCAGTCGCTGGAGAAGCTGGGCAACGAGGAAGTCCGCGTCAACGTCATTCACGGCGGCGTGGGCGCGATCAGCGAATCCGATGTCATGCTCGCTTCCGCTTCCAACGCCATTATCGTCGGCTTTAACGTGCGGCCCGACCCGGTCGCCGAGGAAAACGCCAAGCGCGACGGCGTGGATATGCGTTTGTACCGCATCATCTACGACTGTATCGACGAAATCGAGTCCGCCATGAAGGGCATGCTTGCGCCGAAATTCCGCGAACTGCCCCTGGGCAAGGCCGAGTGCCGCGAGGTCTATAAAATCACCAATGTGGGTACCGTTGCGGGCGCCCACGTTACGACGGGCAAAATCACCCGCGTCGCACAGATTCGCGTTGTGCGCGACGGGATTGTCATCACGGAGGATAAGATCGCTTCCCTGCGCCGTTTCAAGGACGACGTGAAAGAGGTCGCCGAGGGCTACGACTGCGGCATCGGTCTCGAGCGCTTCAACGACATCAAGGAAGGGGATATCCTGGAAGCCTTTGTGATGGAGGAATACAGGGACTGATCCCGAAAGGGTAAGATACGGAGGTAGAAAATGGCCAGCCACAGAATGGGACGGACGACCGAGGATATCAAAAGGGAGCTGACGGCAATCTTCCGCGAGCTGAAAGACCCGCGGGTACAGGGGCTGATCAGTATTGTCCGGGTGGACGTCACAAGCGATTTATCTTACTGCACGGTTTTTGTCAGCGCAATGGAGGGGATGGAGCGGGCGAAGCAGGCCGTTACCGGCCTGAAATCGGCGTCCGGCTTTATCCGTCACGAGCTTGGCGCGCGGCTTCAGCTCAGGCATGTGCCGGAGCTTACCTTCAAAGCGACCGACTCCATCGAATACAGCGCGAATATTTCGCGGATGCTCAACGATTTAAGAGGTGATAAAAAATGATAACCCGAAGCGAGGCGGCCGATTTTCTGCGGGAAGCCGACCATATCCTGATTTTAAGCCACCAGTATCCGGACGGCGACACCCTGGGCTCCGCCACGGCGCTTTGCCGGGGCCTGCAGAAAATGGGCAGGCATGCCATGATCCGCTGCTCCGATGAGATCGTGCCGAAATACCGGTACCTTTTCAGCGGCGTGAAAGAGGAGACGTTCTCCCCCGAAACGGTCGTCGCGGTGGACATTGCCGACCTGCAGCTGATCGGCGAACCGAACCAGAGCCTTTACGGGGACAGGGTTGACCTCTGCATCGACCATCACCCCTCCAATTCCGATTACGCGAAACGCACCTGTCTGGACGCGAAAGCGGCCGCCACCTGCGAGATTATTTTCGACCTGCTCAATCTGCTGGGCGTCGAAATGGATTCCGTGATCGCGGATTGCCTTTATACGGGCATTACGACGGACACCGGCTGCTTCAAATACATCAACGTGACCCCGGCCACCTACCGTATTGCCGCGGACCTTGTTGAAAAAGGCGCCGACGGGCACCGGATCAACCGTGCGATGTTCGACACGAAAAGCCGCGCGCGCATCGATATGGAGCGCTGCGTCATGGATACCATCCGCTATTTTTACGACAACCGCGTCGCGGTCATTAAAATTACCAATGAGATGATCGCAAGCACCGGCGCGACAGAGGGCGACATCGAGGGACTGGCCTCCATTCCCCGCGCGATCGAGGGCGTGGTCATCGGCGTGACCATCCGCGAAAAGGCGGACGGCGGGTACAAAATTTCTCTGCGGGCACAGCCGCCGCAGAACGCTTCCGAAATCTGCGCCGTTTTCGGCGGCGGCGGACACGCGGGAGCGGCGGGATGTACCTTTAACACCACCCTGGAGGAAGCCGAGGCGCAGATTCTTGCGGAGATCGGCAGGCATCTTTAAAATACGGCAGGCGACGGGAGGGAAGCCATGAACGGGGTCATCGTGATAGACAAGCCGCAGGACTTCACCTCGTTTGACGTGGTGGCGGTGATGCGCCGCCTTTGCGGACAGAAGAAAATCGGCCACACCGGCACCCTTGACCCGATGGCCACCGGGGTTCTGCCCCTGCTTTTGGGAAAGGCGACGCGGGCGGCTTCGCTTCTGGACGACACGGACAAGGAATACCGTGCCGGTTTTCAGCTTGGGTACCGCACCGACACACAGGACATTACCGGCAGAAAGCTGCAGGAATGCGGCGAAAGGATCCAAAAGGCCCAAATAGAAGCCGTGCTGCCTTATTTCCGCGGAAATATCTGGCAGATTCCGCCGATGTACTCTGCGGTGCAGAAGAACGGACAGCGGCTTTACACCCTTGCGCGGCAGGGGATAGAGGTGGAGCGCGACAAGCGCCCGGTTACGATTTATGAGCTGATTCTGAATGAATTTGACGAAAACACCCGGAGCGGCGCGCTGACCGTGCGCTGTTCCGCGGGAACCTATATACGGACTCTCTGCGCGGACATCGGCGAAAGGCTGGGGACGTTCGGCGTGATGTCCTCGCTGAGAAGGACGCGGGCCGCCGGATTTTCGCTGAAGGACGCGGTTTCGCTGGACGAGGCGAAGCGGCTTTCCGAACAGGGAACGCTGGGGCGGAAGGTCCGGCCGACCGAAAGCCTGTTTCTCAGCCGCCCCGCGCTGCGGGTGACGGGCGCGCAGGCGCGGCGGTTCTGCAACGGCGGCGCGCTCAGTCTGGAACGCCTTCCGGGCTTGCCGGGGGACAGAACGGACGGCGCCTTTCTGCGCGTGCTCTCCCCCGAAGGAAGCTTTTTAGGGCTGGGGGCTGTCGACAGGGAAAAAGCGGAGCTTTCCGTGCTGCGGCTTTTCTATGAGGAAGGGAACTGATTTTGGCAAAAGGGACCGCGGATTTTGCAAGTCTTGATACTGGAGAAGAATGCATGATGAACGTTTACTACGATTTGACGCCCGCCTCTGGCGATTCCGCCGTCGCGCTGGGCAGCTTTGACGGTTTGCATATCGGCCACAGAAAGGTGATTTCCACGGCGGTGGAGGCGAAGAAGAAGGGCCTTGTCCCAACGGTGCTCACCTTCGCGCACAATCCGCTCACCGATCTGGGCGGAAGCGCGGGCGGGGAGATCATTACGCAGGAGCAGAAAATCCGCCTGCTGGAAGAATTCGGTGTGGAACAGCTGTACATCCTGGATTTTTCGGCGGTAAAGGATTTGTCCGCGGAGGAATTCGTCGGCCAGATTCTGCAAAAGGTCTGCCGCGCGAAAAAAGTCTGCTGCGGGTTCAACTTCACGTTCGGGCGCGGCGGAAAAGGGGACAGCAGGCTGCTTTCCCGCCTCTGCGGGGAACGCGGAATGGAAACCGCCGTGACCCACGCCGTCCTGCTGGACGGCGAACCGGTCAGTTCCACACGCATCCGCTCCATGATCGCGAACGGCGACGTGGACGAGGCGGCAAGGCTGCTGGGACGGCCCTACGGGTACATCCTGCCGGTCCTGCACGGGCGTCGGCTCGGGCGGGAGCTGGGCACCCCCACGCTGAACCAGGCGGTGCCGAAGGATTTTGTCCTTCCGCGTTTCGGCGTTTATATTTCCAGAGTGTTTTTCGGCGGGGAGCGGTACTGCGGCGTTACCAATGTGGGAATCAAGCCGACGGTGGGGTCGCCCGCCGTGCTGGCGGAAACCTGGCTGACCGATTACCACGGGCCCGACATCTACGGCGAGACCGTGCGGGTGGACCTGATCCGGTTCCTCCGCCCGGAGCGCAAATTTGCCGGATTGGACGAGCTGAAAGCGGAAATACTGAAAAATGGGGAGCAGGCCAGGGAATATTTTCGGAAAAACGGCGGTTTTTCCTCTGACGCATCATAAAATGATTTACAAACCAAAATCGGCATGCTATAATAATACAGCATTATGCCCCTTTCCCGGATTCAGGAGTAAGCCCCTTCGGGGAATTCACCGGCCTTTTTCTGTGACTGAGGGTTAATTGATGAAAGGGTGGAAACACTATGTTAAAAGAAGAAAAAACAGCAATTATTAAAGAGTATGCCACGCATGAGGGCGACACGGGTTCCGCGGAGGTTCAGATCGCGGTTCTCACCAAGAGAATCAACGACCTGACCGAGCATCTGAAGACCCATCAGAAGGATCACCACTCACGCCGCGGCCTGCTGAAAATGGTTGGCTCAAGAAGAAACCTGCTCAACTATTTGCAGAAAGTTGATATTGAGCGCTATCGTGCGATTATTGCCAAGCTCGGTATCCGCAAGTAATTACAGTTTGTTTGGGCAGGCGGTGCAAACCGCCTGCCTTTAGGCTTTTTGTGAACAACCGTAAATTTTATGGGAAGACGCGGGACTTAGCAGTGAAACGAACAGCCGGGGTCCGGATGCTGGTTTTATTGCTAAACCTGTTGCCTCCCGTATCAAATAAAATGGAGGAACAATATGTTTGAAAATTTTAAGGTTTACGAGACTGACTTTGCCGGACGCCCGCTGGTGATCGAGACCGGAAAAATGGGGCAGCTTGCGAACGGCGAGTGCCTGGTCCGCTACGGCGAGACCGTCATCCACGTTGCGGCGACCGCGTCCCCCAAGCCCCGCGAGGGCGTGGATTTCTTTCCGCTTTCCGTTGATTTTGAGGAAAAGCTCTATTCCGTCGGCCGGATCCCGGGCTCCTACATTAAGCGCGAGGGCCGCCCGAGCGACAAGGCGATTCTGACCTCCCGCGTGATCGACCGCCCGATCCGCCCGCTGTTCCCGAAGGATATGCGCAACGATGTTTCCGTCGTCGCTACGGTGATGTCGGTCGACCACGACTGCGCGCCGGAAATCGCCGCCATGGTGGGTACCTCCATCGCGCTCAGCATTTCCGATATCCCGTGGAAGGGCCCGATCTCCGGTGTTTCCGTCGGCTATGTGGACGGGCAGTACGTGATCAACCCGACCTCGGAGCAGCGCAAGGTTTCCAAAATGGCCGTCACCGTCGCCTCCACCGATTCCCGCATCGCCATGATCGAGGCGGGCGCGGACATCGTCAGCGACGAAGTGATGTACAACGGCATTATGGCCGGGCACGAGGCCAACCAGAAGATCATTACGTTTATCAAGGGCATTCAGGCCGAAATCGGCAAAGAGAAATTTTCCTATCCCAGCAACGAGCCGGATGAGGAAATGCTCAGCGCCGTCAAAGCGTTTGCGATGGAAGAGGTCAAAATTGCGCTGGACACCGACGACAAGACCGTGCGCGACGCAAGGCTGAAGCCGGTTTATGAAAAGGTACATGAGAAATTCGACGAGATTTACCCCGATCAGGCGGCCAAGATCGACGAGTGCATGTACAAAACGCAGAAATATATTGTCCGCCGCTGGCTGCTCGACGAGAAAAAGCGTGTGGACGGCAGAGGAATGGACGACATGCGCCCGCTCGCCGCAGAGGTTGACCTTCTGCCGCGCGTACACGGGTCCGGCATGTTTACCAGAGGGCAGACGCAGGTTCTGACCGTCGTCACCCTCGGCCCCGTCAGCGACAGCCAGATGCTGGACGGCATTGACGAGGAAACAAGCAAACGCTATATCCACCAGTATAATTTCCCGTCCTACTCCGTAGGCGAGACAAAACCGAGCCGCGGCCCGGGCCGCCGCGAAATCGGCCACGGCGCGCTTGCCGAAAGGGCGCTGGTCCCGGTCATCCCGTCCGTTGAAGAGTTCCCGTACGCCTACCGCCTTGTTTCCGAGGTGCTGTCCTCCAACGGCTCCACCTCCCAGGCTTCCATCTGCGGCTCCACGCTGGCCCTGATGGCCGCCGGCGTGCCGATCAAGGCGCCCGTCGCCGGTATTTCCTGCGGGCTGATTACCGAGGGCGACCGCTGGATGACCATGGTCGACATTCAGGGGCTTGAGGACTTCTTCGGCGACATGGACTTTAAGGTTGCCGGTACGCACGAAGGCATTACCGCCATTCAGATGGATCTGAAGATCGACGGCCTTACCCCCGAAATGGTCAGGGAAGCGCTGGAGAAAACCCACCACGCAAGGGACTATATCCTTGACGAGGTCATTCTCAAGGCGATTCCGGAGCCGCGCAAGGAGCTTTCCAAGTACGCCCCCAAAATGCTGTCCACCCTGATTCCGGTTGAAAAGATCCGCGAAGTGATTGGCACCGGCGGCAAGGTGATCCAGAAAATCTGCGCCGAGTGCGACGTGAAGGTCGATGTGGAAGAGGACGGACACGTGTTCGTTTCCGGTATCGACGCCGAAAACTGCCAGCGCGCAATGACCATTATCGATACGATCGTGAACGACCCCGAGCCGGGCGCGATTTACAACGGCAAGGTGACCCGTCTGATGGACTTCGGCGCGTTTGTGGAAATTGCGCCCGGCAAAGAGGGCCTTGTGCATATTTCCCGTCTGGACGTCAAGCGCACCGAGAAGGTGACCGACGTCGTCAATGTCGGCGACGAAATCATGGTCAAGGTGCTGGAAATAGACGACAAGGGCAGGCTGAACCTTTCCCGCCGCGACGCTCTGATCGAGGTGGAGGGCCTTACCCCGGAAAATGAGATTTCCGATTCTCCCCGCCGTCCCGCGCCGCGCCGCGACGACCGCCGCCGCGATGACCGCCGTGACGACCGTCCCCGCGCAAGCAACGGCTTTATCGCAAACACCAACAAGCCGCGCGAACCGAAGGACTAAGCGGAATCAACTTCATTTTATAAAGAGAACTCCCGGAGAACAATTCCGGGAGTTTTTTATTTGCAGGCCAAAAATTTTCCCGCCTGGTTCCGGGGGGAGGGACGGCCTCCGCCCGGCCAAGCATATGTTAAACTCCTCCACCAAGTGGCGGCCCCTTCAAAAAATGGGGGCCGGGTTACTTTCTTTTCTACTTGAACTTATATCTGACTCCCCCAGCCGCTTCGCGGCAGCCCCCTCGGGGAGGGGGCCGAATCCCCCGCCTCCCTCTGTGAGGGAGGTGGCGCGCCCGGCGCGACGAAGGGAGTTTCGGAGCATCAGACTTCGATTGAACGTAAACTGATTGGAAGCATCGCCGTAGGCGCCTGCCGACCGCATGGTCCCGTAGGCGAGTGCCGACCGCATGGTCCCGTAGGCGAGTGCCGACCGCATGGTCCCGTAGGCGAGTGCCGACCGCATGGTCCCGCAGGCGAGTGCCGACCGCATGGTCCAGGCGCTTTCCCGACCGGCAGGTCCGGCGCGCCGGAAGGAGTAAGTTGTTTTTAAGAATTTAACACAAAAAGAACCGGTGGAAAAAGCCAAAAAGGGGGACTCTCGCCGCCGGCCTTCCTGCGGCAAGGCACAAAAAAACGCCGTACACGGATATTCTTATCCATATACAACGTCGTCAGGTGCCCGCGGATACAAAATCCCCTCTGTACAAAACGGTAAAGAGGCGGTATAATAATATCCGCAGCGTGCCGATTTTTCGGTTGTGTATGGAGCGTGCTCTCCGTATGCAGGGGGGCGGGGTGGTGAGACACCCCGTTCCTGCGCTGCACTTTTATTTGTGCCTTACAAAACCGATTATAGCGCGTTTTTTCTAATTGTGCAATAGATAATGGAAAATTAGGGAAAAATATGGGGATTGATGGGCGCGCGCCGCTTCTGCCCGAAAAAAACCCCGGATTTTTGCGGAATTTACCGTTCGTTCAAAAGATATTCCTTCAAAACCCCGGCGGATTATGATATAATTTAGGGTATAAAAATTTTAGGAGAATGGAACATGTCGGCTGTAACACAGGCAAAAAGAATCGTCGTTAAGGTGGGTACCTCCACCCTTACTTACGAAAACGGGAAACTGAACCTGCGCAGGATGGAAACGCTGTGTAAGGTGCTGACCGACCTTCAGAACGCGGGCAGGGAAATCGTCCTTGTCACCTCCGGGGCAATCGGCGTCGGCGTCGGAAAGCTCGGGCTGCCGGAACGACCGCAGGAAACGGAGAAAAAACAGGCGATCGCCGCGGTGGGCCAGTGTGAGCTGATGTTCATGTACGACAAGCTGTTCGGCGAGTACAACCAGACGGTCGCTCAGGTGCTTTTGACCGGGGACGTGGTCGCGAACGAGCACAACAAACGGAACACCCAGAACACCTTTACCGAACTGATCAAAATGGGCATTATCCCGGTCGTCAACGAAAACGACTCCGTCGCCATCGACGAGCTGGTCGGCAACAATTTCGGCGACAACGACACGCTTTCCGCAACGGTCGCCGTGCTGACGGACGCGGACCTGCTGGTCATCCTGACGGATATCGACGGCCTGTACGACGCGAACCCCCGCGTGGACCCCGAAGCAAAGCGCATCCCCTATGTGGCGCAGGTCACGGACGGGATCCGCGCGCTGGCGGGCGGGACCGGCTCCAACCGCGGGACGGGCGGAATGAGCACCAAGGTGAGCGCGGCAGCGATCGCGAACGAGGCGGGCATCCCCTGCTGCGTGATGAGCGGCGCGGACCCGAAAGCACTGTACCAGCTTTTCGACGGTGTACAAATAGGGACACTTTTCGGCACGGGAAAGCGGTAAGATAAGAAGGGGTGATACCATGACCGTGATAGAACAAATGGGAAAAAACGCGAAGGAAGCCGCCCGCGTCCTTGCCTCGGCGGGAGCGAAGAAAAACGCCGCGCTTTCCGCGATGGCGGCGGCGATTGAAAACGGGGAAAAGGAAATCCTTTCCGCCAACGGACTGGATTTAAAAGCCGCCCGGGAAAGCGGCATGAGCGAATCCCTGCTGGACCGGCTGACGCTGAACCCCGTTAGAATCAAAGGGATGGCGGAGGGAATCCGCGGCGTTGCGGCGCAGACCGACCCGATCGGGACGGTTGTGGGCGGCGGCGTGCGGCCCAACGGCCTGAAAATCGAGCAGGTGCGCGTACCGCTCGGCGTCATCGGCATTATTTACGAGGCAAGGCCCAATGTCACGGCGGACGCCGCGGCGCTCTGCCTGAAGGCGGGGAACGCGGTCATCCTGCGCGGCGGCAAGGAGGCCATCCGCTCCAACACCTGCATTGCCGAAATCATGCGCGCCGCAACGGAGGAAGCCGGGCTGCCGAAAAACAGCATCCAGCTGGTACAGGACACCAGCCGCGCCTCCTCTGTGGAAATGATGCGGCTTACCGGAGCGATCGACGTGCTGATCCCGCGCGGGGGCCGGGGGCTGATTCAGTCCGTGGTCCAGAATTCCCGCGTGCCAGTGATCGAGACCGGCTCGGGCAACTGCCACGTCTATGTGGACGACTCCGCCGACATTGATATGGCGGCGAATATTATTGATAACGCGAAGACCTCGCGCCCGTCCGTCTGCAACGCGATCGAAACCGTGCTTGTCCACCGGGATATCGCCGAAAAGGCGCTGCCGGTCATCAAGGCGCGGCTCGACGAGAAGAACGTGGAAATCCGCGGCTGCGAACGGACGAGGGAAATCCTCGGCCCCGGCGTGATTCCCGCGGTGGAAGAGGACTGGGCGACCGAATATCTGGATTATATCCTCGCGGTCAAGGTGGTAGGCGGCATCGACGAGGCGATCGAGCATATCGCGCGGTACTCCAGCGGCCACAGCGAGGCGATCGTAACAAAAAGCTATGAAAACGCGCAGAAATTCACGGAGCAGGTGGATTCCGCGGCGGTGTACGTCAACGCTTCCACCCGTTTTACCGACGGGGGCGAATTCGGGCTGGGCGCGGAAATCGGCATTTCCACGCAGAAGCTGCACGCGCGCGGGCCGATGGGCGCAAATGAACTGACGTCTACGAAGTTTATTATCAGCGGCAGCGGCCAAATAAGATAGAAAACGGAGTATTTTCAGATGAGTAAAAGACAGAGAAGGAAGATAGAGGGGTTCTCGGCCGACTATCGCGGCGTGTACGGCGACAAGCCGGCGGAACAGCCGGAGACCGCGGAGCCGCCGCAGGATATTGAAATCGACGATTTCCTGCCGGAGGAGCAGCAGGACGAAGGCGAGGAGCTTTTAACAAAATGGGACGACGGGCTGGAGCCGGAGCCGGAAGAACCGGAGGTGCCGGAAAGACCCGCCAGGACGGTACGGCGCAGGCGGCACCGCTACGGAGTGGCGGTCGGCGCGCTGGTGCTGATCCTCGCGCTGGTCGGCGTCGGGTTCATTGCCGCCGCCATCGGGAAAAGCATCTATTTCGCGGCGACCGACGACAGCAAGCTGCGCGCCTACGATTCCTTCCTCACCACCGTCGTGATGCAGGACCCGAAGCCCTTTGCGTCCCCCGACAAGGCCGACGAGGAGTTTGTCCTGAACGCTTCCCTGTGGAAAACCATCACGGAAAACAACGGGACCAATTACAACAGCTACGACGACGCGGGCAGAATCCTGGTCCCGCTCGGCGACGTGGTGGATTCCTGCCGCGCGCTGTTCGGCCCGGACTGTCAGCTTCAGCCGAAAACGCCCGCCCAGGAAACCTTCTTTGAATACAATTCGGAGGAAAACCAGTTCCACGTGGCGCTGTACTCTTCGGACAGCAGCTTTCTGCCCTATACGGAGAGCGCAAAAAAACAGGGCGACAGCACCGTTCTGCATGTCGGCTACGTTTCGCCCAGCGATACGTGGCGCACGCAGACGACCAGCACCGTCGCCGCTCCTACCCCCACCAAATATATGGATTATGTACTGAAAACCGACCCCTCTACCGGTCAGGAATATGTTTACGCCATACAGGCCCCGGAGGGCTGACGGTCACAGAACCAGATACATCAGCGCGAAAATCAGCCCGATGTCCGCCTTTTCCTCCGTCAGCAGGAGAATCAGCACCAGAATCAGCGTGCGTTCGCTGTCGCTCATCAGGCTGTCGAAAATATCCTTGACGGGGGTAAGCGGGCCGAAGGACGGTTCGTGCCCATGCTGCTGCCCGGCTGCCGGCGCGGAAACATGCTGCGGGGCCGGAGCGCTGTGCTGCTGCGGCGGTGCCGGGGAAGGCTGCGCCGCGGGTGCGGCCGGCGGACCGGGCGCGCTTTGGTTCAGCGGCGGGGCGGGTACCCGGGCCCTCGCCTGCATTTCCCGCGCCCTGCGGATCGCGTCCTGCTGCAGGCGCTGAAAATCATAAGTATAATTGTCAGCCATGATTTACACCTCAGAATATTCCGCTGCTTTTGAAAAGAGGAAGGAGCCGCATCAACTGCAAAAGCTTGATGGCTTCATCAAGCTTTTTTTGACGCTCCTCGCTGAGAAGGGGCCGCAGGGCGTGCAGAAACCTTGTGCTGTCGTCTTCCTGCCGGAAGCTGGAAAGCAGCGGCGCGATTTTCGTCATCATTTGCAGAGCCTCGGCATCGATCCCGAGCGGAGGACCGCCGTCGGGCGGCTCCGGTGGGGGAGCGTCGCCGCCTGCCGCCGGCTCCGCCGCCGCGCCGCCCAACAGGCCGCTGGCAAGCCCTTTGAGCTTATCCATGGCGCCCGGACTCTTTAACAGCTCACTGAGCATAGCGGCAAGATCGTCCATTTATTTTCCTCCCGAAAATTTCTTTAAAAGTTCCTGAGCCTGTGGTGTGCTGAGTATTTTTTCCGTAGCGGTTTTGTCGGCAAGCACATCCTGCAGCTTCTTGCGGTCCGTCGGACTAAGCTGGTTGATCAGGCTTTCCAACAGCTGTTTTTGTGAATCATTGTTTGGCATACAATCACCCCGCTATCATTGTATGATGCGGGACTTTCATATATGACGGCGGAAAGCCGCCGCCATTCGGAGGTTTTTTTAAATGCGGATTTTAGTGGTTTCAGACACGCACAGGGATGCTTACGCCCTGCGCGAGGCAATTTTAAGACAGCCCGCCGCCGAGGTGGTCATCCACCTGGGGGACGGGGCGGAGGAAGCGCAGGAAATCCAGAGCAGCTTCCCCGAAAAAATGTTTCTTCTGGTGCGCGGGAACTGCGACTGGGGTTCCACGCTGCCGGTGGACGGGGACATCACCCTTTCTGGCAAGCACATTTTCTATACTCATGGTTATACATATAATGTTAAATACGGATTGTATACGTCGGTTGAGGCGGCGCGCGGCCGCAAGGCGGACATCCTTTTGTTCGGCCATACCCATTACGCGATGACGGATTACGAGGACGGGCTGTATATCATGAATCCCGGCAGCCTGAACGGGAGCCGGGGCACTTACGGAATCCTCGATATTACGGAGAATGGCGTTGTCACAAATATCGTGAAAATCTGATTGACACTTTTCGGAACAAATGGTAATCTTAATGAGAATTATGAAATGCTGAAAGCCCTGTTTCGGCCTGCCGGGAGTAACTCCCTTTGGCGCGCCGCCTCCCTCACGGAAGGCGGCGGGGGATCAGCCGCTTCCCCGAGGGGGCTGCCGCAAAGGCAAGCGGTGGAGTTTCTATATTTGGAAAGGAATGTTTTTCATGACGGAATATGAAAGATGGCTCAATACGAAGCTGGACGACCCTGATTTAACCGAAGAACTGAAAAAAATTCAGAATCAGCCCGAAGAGATCAACGACCGTTTCTACCGCAATCTGGAATTCGGCACAGGCGGCCTGCGCGGCGTGATCGGCGCGGGCACCAACCGGATGAATGTTTATACCGTCCGCAAGGCGACGCAGGGCCTTGCCAATTATCTGAACAAGCACGGAAAGTCGCCGTCCGTGGCGATCGCGTACGACAGCCGCATCAAATCGGACGTCTTCGCGCGCGAAAGCGCCGCGGTGCTGGCCGCGAACGGGATTCAGGCGCATATTTATCCCTGGCTTTCCCCGACCCCGACGCTTTCTTACGCGGTGCGTTATCTGCACTGCGACGCGGGCATCTGCATTACCGCCAGCCACAACCCCGCCAAATACAACGGGTACAAGGCCTACGGCAGCGACGGCTGCCAGATCGCCCTTGAAATGGCGGACGAGGTTTTAAGCGAGATCAACAGCCTCGATATTTTCGACGACGTGAAGCGCGTAAATTTCGACGATGCCGTAAAAGCCGGGACTGTCAGCTATATTCCGGACGAAGTGATCGATTCCTTCCTGGAAGAAGTGATGAAACAGCGGGTCTTTGCGGAAAAATGCGAGGGTCTGAAGGTGGTCTATACGCCGCTGAACGGGACGGGGCGCGTCTGCGTCACCCGGATTCTGGACAAAATCGGCGTGAAGGACGTTGCCGTCGTGCCGGAGCAGGAATTCCCGGACGGGACCTTTGCCACCTGCCCGTTCCCGAACCCGGAAATCAAAGAGGCGCTGCAGAAGGGGCTTGACCTTTGCGAGAAGGTACAGCCGGACCTGCTGCTTGCCACCGACCCGGACTGCGACCGCTGCGGGATCGCCGTCAACCAGCACGGTAAATTCATCCTGATGAGCGGCAATGAGGTGGGTGTGCTTCTGCTCGACTTTATCGCCCGCGGCCGCCTGCAGAACGGCACCATGCCGAAAAATCCCGTGGCGGTGACCACCATTGTCAGCACCGACATGACGGCGGCTGTCGCAAAGGACTACGGAATCGAGCTGCGGCACGTGCTGACCGGGTTCAAATACATCGGCGACCAGATTGCGCTGCTGGAGGAGAACGGGGAAGCCGACCGCTATATCTTCGGCTTTGAGGAGAGCTACGGCTATCTTTCCGGCGGGTATGTCCGCGACAAGGATGCTGTGGACGCCAGCATGCTGATCTGCCAGATGGCTTACGATTACAGGAAAAAGGGCATGACCCTTGTGGACGCGATGGACGCGCTTTATCAAAAATACGGCTACTACGAAAACAGCCAGGTCAGCTTCGGCTTTGAGGGCGAGGACGGGATGATCCAGATGGACCGCATCATGGAGAACCTGCGCGCAAACGCGCCGAAGGAGGCCGCCGGATGCAGGGTGAGCGGATGGAGCGACTACAAAACCTCAAAGCGGTGTGACGGCGGTACCATGAGCGATATTTTGCTGCCGAAATCCAACGTGCTGGAGTACCGGCTGGAAAACGGGAGCAAGCTGACGGTACGTCCCAGCGGGACGGAACCGAAAATCAAGATTTACATTTCGGCCAAGGGCGCGGATAAGGAAAAATCGACGGCGCTGGTGGAAAAGCTGAAGGAAACGGCGCCCGGTGCTTTGGGAATTGGCTGAAAAATAAATTTGAAATAAACGCGAAAAAGGGTTGACAAAATCAAAGTTTCGGGATATACTAAGTAATAGTTATACAGTACGAACAATCGTGGTTCGCGCGATATATTGGAATTAGCGCCATGCATCTTGCATACTGTCCATGTGGGCGGTAAGGTCTGTATATGTTGAGAGGTTAAGGATTTTTTCCTTAACCTCTTTTTTGGCGCAAAAACACGGTGTTAACTCCCTCTGCCGCGCCGGGAGGTGTTTCTGAGTGCTCCGAGACCGATTCAATATGCAACTATCTGAGAGCGCCGCCGTAGGCGAGTGCCGACCGCATGGTCTGCCCTCAGGCCGGGCAGGCCCCTACTTTCGGTTCTTGTACGAAAGTAGGCAAAGTACGCGCAGGGGGATTTTGAATTCCCGGCGGGAGGGTTCCATAAAATCCCCCTGCACCCCCGGGGTATCCCCAAAGTGTTTTTATGTGGCACATCATCTTCGCGGTTTTCATTGACGGGGGGTACGGAAAAGTTGGCAGCCTACTCTATGAGAGGGCTGACGCGAAGCGGCTGAGGGAGTAGCCGGACGAGCAAATCTTCGGCCGAACCTCAAAAAAGCCCTTTCTCTGAAAAGAGAAAGGGCTTTTGGCGAACAGATATCAGATTCTTGCCACGCCGGTTTTACGGGCGGCTTCCGCAACGGCCTTCGCAACAGCGGCGGCCACGCTGCGGTCGAGCGCGCTCGGGATGATATACTCCGCAGAAAGCTTGTCGTCGGTGACGAAGCCCGCGATCGCGTAAGCAGCGGCGATCTTCATTTCATCGTTGATATCGCTTGCGCGGACATCCAGCGCTCCGCGGAAAATGCCGGGGAAAGCCAGAACGTTGTTGATCTGGTTCGGGAAATCGCTGCGGCCGGTACCGACCACCGCGGCGCCCGCTGCGAGAGCCAGGTCGGGCATGATTTCCGGAGTCGGGTTCGCCATCGGGAACAGGATGGGGTCTTTGTTCATGCTCCTGACCATTTCCTGGGTCACGCAGCCCGGAGCGGAAACGCCGATGAACACATCCGCGCCCTTGAGCACGTCCGCAAGGCTGCCGCTGCGTTTGCTGCGGTTGGTGATCGCGGCCATTTCCTTCTTTTCGGCGTTGAGGCCCTCGCGGCCCTCGTAAATGGCGCCGCTGCGGTCGCACATGATGACGTCCTTCAGGCCGAGCGCGATCAGCAGCTTGATGATGGCGATTCCCGCCGCGCCCGCGCCGCTGGTGACGACCCGGATTTCGTCAAGCTTCTTTCCGGTAAGCTTCAGCGCGTTGAGCATGGCGGCAAGGGTAACAACTGCGGTGCCGTGCTGGTCGTCGTGGAAAATCGGAATATCGCAGCACTCTTTCAATTTTCTTTCGATTTCAAAACAGCGGGGAGCGGAGATATCCTCCAGATTGACGCCGCCGAAGCTGCCCGCGAGCAGACGGACGGTGTTGACGATGTCGTCCACTTCCTTGGAACGGACGCAGAGCGGAATCGCGTCCACGTCGCCGAAAGCCTTAAATAGGGCGCATTTGCCTTCCATAACCGGCATACCCGCTTCCGGGCCGATGTCGCCGAGTCCGAGCACCGCGGTGCCGTCGGTGACAACCGCCACAAGGTTGGAGCGGCGGGTCAGTTCGTAACTTTGGTTGACATCCTTTTGAATTTCAAGGCAGGGCTGGGCAACGCCGGGGGTGTAAGCGAGCGACAGATCGTCGCGCGTCTTCAGCGGCGCGCGGCAGACGACCTCGATCTTGCCCTTCCATTCACGGTGAAGCCTGAGCGATTCCTTTGCGTAATCCATTTATATACATCCTTTCAAATTAGATATCGAGAGAAGCGATGGTACTCTTCAGGACATTGGCGCTGGCGAGCAGTTTTTCCTGTTCCTCGGCGGTCAGTTCGGGCGTCTTCATGCTGCTGATTCCGTGGCAGTCGAGGACGAACGGAAGGCTGAGGCAGACGTCGTCAATGCCGTAGGCGCCGTGGATCATGCCGGAAAGAGTGGTGACCGTGTTCGTATCGCGGAGAATGCACTCGCAGATACGGCGCGCGGACAGCGCGATCGCGTAGTAGGTCGCGCCCTTCAGGCTGATGACCTGTGCGCCGGAGGTGTGGACCTCGGCTTCAATCGCCGCAAGGTCCAGCTCTTTGAAATCGGGGTTCCTGTCGCTCATACTGTTGAGATAGGTTTTCAGCGGGATGCCGCCGATGCTGGTGAGGGACCACGGAACCATGGAAGAATCGCCGTGCTCGCCGAACATATAGGCATGGATATTTTTCGGGCTGATTCCGAGCGTATGCGCAAGGCTTTCGCGCAGGCGGCTGGAATCCAGCAGCGTACCGGAGCCGAAAACGTGCGATTCCGGAAGGCCCGTTGTTTTCAGAATCGTGTAGGTGACGATGTCCACCGGGTTGCTGACAACGACATAAATTGCGTCCGGCGCGTAACGCACGGCCTGGGGCATGACGCTCTTGATGATGTTGACGTTGCCCTGCGCAAGGTCAATTCTGGACTGTCCGGGTTTGCGCGCGCCGCCCAGGGTCACGATGACGATGTCCGAATCCCGGATGTCCGGGTAATCGCCGGCGTAGATGTTTACCGGCGGACACAGCGCGGTTCCCTGGATAATGTCCATGGCCTCGCCCTTCGCTTTGTTCTGGTTGATGTCCACCAGAACGATTTCGGACGCCATTCCGTCCAGAGTGAGCGTATATGCGATTGTGGCGCCTACGTTTCCCGCGCCGAGGATGCTGATTTTATTACCTTTTTTCATGACAATCCCTCCAGATATAATATTAGAATTTACAAAATGGGGCGTTTATACGCACGGCTTCAAAGAGACTGGAAATCATTGCTAATTTCTCTTAGAGACGAAAATTCAGGCCGAGTGTTAAAAAAATAACGATAAAGTTTATAAAACCCCCTGGGAAAAAAGGAAAAAACCGTTTTTCGGTGCTACGGCTCGTCGCTCATGCGGTAGCCGACGCCGACTTCCGTCAATATGTACTTGAGCCCGGCGGGGTTCTGCTCGATTTTGCGGCGGATATTTGCCATATTTACGCGCAGGATCTGCCGGTCGCTTTGCGCGAAATGCCCCCACACCTGATTGATGATGAAAGCATAGGTCAGCACTCGCCTACGGCGATGCTTCCAGTCGGCTTACGTTAAACGAAGTCCGATTGCTCCGAAACTCCCTCCGGCGCGCCGGGCGCGACGCCTGACTGAAGGAGTTCGACTCTATTTTTCCGTTCCTCCGTCAATGAAAACCACAGTAGTATCGTGCCACACAAAGGTACTTTGGGGATACCCCGGGGGTGCAGGGGGATTTTATGAAGCACTCCCGCCGTTACTTAAAACGACGGAATTAGCGATCCATTCATCTTTTTGCTTGCAGTCGAGTCCGCCGTAGGCGCATCCCGGGCCGGCAGGTCCAAAATCCCCCTGCGCGTACTTTGCCTACTTTCGTACAAGAACCGAAAGTAGGGGCCCGCCCGGCCTGAGGGCAAAGCTGACGATTAACTCATACTTGCGGTGATGCTCTCAGAAAGTTATTTGTTGAATTGCAATGATACGTTTCCGAAGGAACTCCCTCCGTCGCGCCGGGCGCGGACCATGCGGTCGGCACGCTGGCCAGCAGAGCGACGATTTTGAACTCAATCTGCGTAAAATGGACGTCCGTTCCGTCCACGGCGACCATATGTTTGTCAAAGTCGATGGTCAGGCCGCCTTTCGTGAACAGGCCGCCGGGGAAATCTTCGCCGGTTTCCGCTTTCAGGGTACGGTAATCGTTTGTACTGATCACACCGGCGATTGCCGCAAGGCTTCCCCACAGATAGCCCGCGGTGAATCTTGAAACCAGCACAACCGCAGGAACATACACAACTGCCAAATGGTCGTAACTGCCGGATAACTTTACAATCAGAAAAGAAACGGAAGTGGCGGCACCCGGCACGAAGATGCTTTTTAAAGCGTCCTTCAAAAAGCTGGCGGAGGAAACCGCGGATGAACGGGCCGGACTCCCACTCTTATTTCTAATTATAAATCACTTCCCGATTTTAATAAATTTATTAAAAAATTACGGTATACGAGTACATTATAACATACACTCTAATGAAAATAAAAGATTAAATAGATAAAAAATTTTTAAATAAAAATTCTTTTTATTGGTGGATTGACACGAAAATCGGACTTTGTCAGGAATAAAACGGCGGGATGCTCACCCGGGGCGGCTAAGCATGTTATAATAGAACCAAACACAAAAATCTGAGGAGGAAATCAATTTTGGACATCAAACTGATTGCACTCGACATGGACGGAACCGTTCTGAAAACGGATAAAACCGTGTCGCCAAAAACCGTTCGGATCCTGAGGGCCGCCGCCGCGCGGGGAATTGAGCTTGTGCCGGCTACGGGCCGCATGCGTAAGATGATTCCGAAGGAAATGCTTGATGTCGGTTCCATTCGGTACGCCATTACGTCCAACGGCGCCTCCGCGGTGGATCTGGAAAAGGACAGGGTGATTTACGCGAACCAGATGACGGTTGAGGAAAGCGACTGGATCATTGATTTCCTGATGCCCTATCACGTGATGGTGGAAGCTTACGCGGAAGGGCATTCCTATATCGATCAAAAACACTACAGTTTACTTTCGACCTTCCGCGACTACCCCCCGATCCTGCGGGATATGATCCTGAAATATCAGACTTTTGTGGAAGACCTTCCCGGATTTTTGAAGAAAAACGGTTTCTGCCTTGAAAAGATCAATATTCCCTTTATGGAGGAGGACGTCCGCCGGGAGTTGGTGGAAAAGCTGACGCAAAAAAGGGAATACGCCATTACGGCTTCCTTCGGAAACAATCTGGAAATCAACGCCGCCGCCACCAGCAAGGGCGACGCGCTGAGCCACCTGTGCACCATGCTTGCGATTTCCCCGGAGCAGGTCATGGCTTTCGGCGACGAGCGCAACGACCTGCAGATGCTGAAATTCGCCGGCTGCGGCGTGGCGATGGGCAACGGCCACGAATCCGTCCGCCAAATCGCCGATTACGTAACGCTGACCAATGAAGAGGACGGCGTGGCAGACGCGATTGAAAAGCTGCTGGATATCCACTGAACAGAAAAAGCCCCCGGCGCTCCGTTTTGTACGAAGGCGCCGGGGTGCCGTTTATTTTTCGCCGGTTTTCCGCTTCTGCATATGGTAGGCGATCCGGAGCATCGGTTTTTCGGGAAGGAACCTGCCGAAGAAACGGGTGCATTTCATCAGCGCGCCGGGGACGATCACGAGCTTTCCCGCAAACATTTTCCGGATGGCGTATTCCGCGACATACCGGCTTTCCAGCCCGTTTACGCTGAATTTCACGTCGGCGACCGAATCGAATTCCGTGCGGACCGGCCCGGGGCAGAGCGCGCAGATATGCACGCGGCTGCCGCTGCGGCGCAGCTCCTCGTAAACGGCTTCCGTCAGGCGCAGGACATACGCCTTGGAGGCGTAATAGGAGGAAAGCAGCGGGCCCGGCTGAAAGGCGGCAGAAGAGGCGACGTTCATGATGTAGCCCGCGTTTTTCGCCTTGAAATCCTTGAGGAAAAGCTTGGTCAGGATATGCACGGCGCGGATGTTGGTGTCGATCATCCGCAGCTCCTTTTCCAGGTCGGTTTTGTCGAACGCGCCGAAAACGCCCAGCCCCGCGTTGTTGATCAGGATATCGATGTTTTCGCTCCGGACCTGCTCGTAAAGCGCCAGGCACTCCGCCTCCACGGAAAGGTCCGCGCAGATGATCCGCGCGGGGGTTTTCAGCGAGGAAGAGAGCTGTTCCAGCCGGTCCCTCCGGCGGGCGGCCAGAATCAGGCCGCAGCCCCTGTCGCTCAGAATTTTTGCCATATCCCGGCCCATGCCGGAGCTGGCCCCGGTGATCAAAGCTTTCATCTGATTCTCCTTTTTTAACACCAAATACGATTACGGCATTTCCAGTTGATTCTGTAACAGGGATCTCGCAATTCCGGGTAAAATTGCTGTAATTTGCAAAATACGAAGAAAAAGTCGAAATGTTCACAATTTATTCATTGTTAATTCAAAAAAATTGTGCTATACTACAACCGTTATCGGATATTTTTTACGCAGTACAACTTACGAATAGGAAGACCGTCAGACCGGAGCCATCCGGATTGACGGCCTTTTCCGTTTTCCGGGGTTTTCAGCTTCGGGAAAGAAACTGCCGCAGGCAGCCCTGGAAGGCGGTCGGCAGCGTATAGGTTTGGGCCAGTTCTTCGCGGTCCGCCCAGACGAGGCCGCCGTCCGGCGCGGCACCGTCCGGCGCGGCACTGTCCGGCGCGGCACCATCCGGTGCGGCGTTTTTCGCTGTAACGAGGTAATTTGCCATGTGCCACTCCCTGTGGGTGAAAATATGCTTCGACGCGGGAAGGCGCTCTATTTTTACGGGAGAAACGCCCAAAGCTTTCAACCAATCCGCCGCCTGCTGTGAAGAAAGTCTGCCGGGGGTGTTGGGAAATTCCCAAAGCCCCGCCAGAAGGCCCTTTTCCGGCCGCTTCCGCAGCGCGGCTTTCTTACCGCTGAGGATCAGAAAGACGGTTTTTTCCTCAACGGTCCGCTTCTTTTTTTCCGCCTTCACCGGCAGCTCCTGCTCAATGCCTTGCGCGTGCGCCGCGCAGAGGGCGGACAGGGGGCATTCCCCGCATTTCGGCGCGGCGTTGGGCACGCAGACGATCGCGCCCAGCTCCATCAGCGACTGGGTAAAAGCGCCGGCGCGCCCGGCGGGGTAAATTTCCCGCAGCCGTTCGGCAAAACCGCGCTTTACGGAAAGGTCGCCGACGGGTTCCCGGCTGGCGGTCACGCGCGACAGAACGCGCAGGACGTTGCCGTCCACCGCCGGGGCCGGTTTGCCGTAGGCAATGGACGCGACGGCGCCCGCGGTGTACTCCCCGATGCCGGGCAGGGGCAGAAGCTCCTCCGGCTGTTCGGGCAAAACGCCGCCGTACCGCTCCACAACGGCGCGCGCCGCCTTTTGCAGGTTGCGGGCGCGGCTGTAGTAGCCCAGGCCCTCCCACAGCTTCATCAGCTGCTCCTCCGGCGCGGCGGCAAGCGCGGCGACGGTGGGAAGCTCCGAAGTAAAGCGTTCAAAGTAGGGCTTTACCGCCTCCACCCGCGTCTGCTGGAGCATGATTTCCGAAACCCAGACCCGGTAGGGCGTGGGGTTGCCGCGCCACGGCAGAACGCGCGCGTTCGCGTCGTACCACGAGAGCAGCGGCTGTACGATTTTCTGCAGTTGATCATCCATGAGTCGTTTTCAATTTCCTTATCGGTTTATTTTTCCTTGATGGCGCCGCTGCGGTAAGCCTGCAGCAGCGCGGTCAGCTCTTCGATCTGGCGGCTGAGCTCGGCGCCGTTGTCGGTGTCCGCCACGGTGACGCGCTGCTTGATCGCCTCCACCACCATGACCTTCGGGGAAGTCTCGCACACGTTGCAGCCGGATTTCAGCGGCTTGTGCTCCGCCAGCGCCAGATAGCGGGAATTCGCAATGAAGGTGTAGCCCCCGATCCCGGTCTGGGACTGGTAGGATTTGGAGATGCCGCCGTCGATCATAAACAGAAGGCCCTCGCCCTTGACCGGCACTTCTCCCGCTTTCACGGGGACGTGGCCGTTGATGATGTGCGACGAGGACGGGTCAAGGCCGAATTCCCTTAACAGCATTTCGCAGGTGGAGCGGTGCTCGATATGCGTATAGTAGGGATTCATTTTCTCCCGGTGCGTTTCGGGGGCGTCGATAAAATAGCGCTCGAACGTGGCCATCTTCGCTTTCCCGAACAGGGGGGACCTCGCCCCGCTCCACAGGTACCACATCAGGTCGCGCGCGTTTTCGCGCTCCGGGGAACCGGGCGGCGCGAAATAGGCGGCGCGCACCATACCGTCGAGAAATTCCAGATATTCGCGTCCGGAATGGTCATGGCCGTAAAGACGGACGCAGTCAAGGCTGCCGTCCTCCCGGAGCGGGATGCACCCGTGGTACAGCAGGTTGGAATTGATGCGCAGGTACATGCTGCCGTGGGAATACAGGAAACGGATGTGCTTTTCCAGCCGTTCGCTGTGGCTGAACGAGGACGCGACGGTTTTCATCAGCTCGGTTTCCGCGTGGGTCAGCTCCAGCGGATGCTTGGGGTCCACCGTGGGGAAGAGCTTGTCGCGCAGGGGGTATTCTTTGCCGCCGAGCGTGACCGTCCCTTTCTCGAAGTTGATTTTATCCAGAAGAATCCGGTCGTCCATATGATATTCCGGATGCTTTTTAATGAGCTGGGATTCTACTTTGAACTGGATGACCGCCATGGCCTTGTGCATTTTCGCCGCCAGCGGGATATCCACCGGGTCGTACTGGTTTTCGTCCAGGATATGGGGGATGAAGGCCTCGCACGGGTCGTCGTGATAGGTCTGTTCCGCAAAGATGGACAGCGCGCGCAGGTTGATGCCGTAGCCGTCCTCCAGCAGGTCGAAATTGTTGTAGCTGATTCCCAGCCGCACCACGTTGGCAATGCACGCCCAGTTCCCGGCGGCGGCGCCCATCCAGGAGATATCGTGGTTGCCCCACTGGATGTCTACGTCGTGGCAGTTGATCAGCGCGTCCATAATCGCGTCGGCGCGCGGGCCGCGGTCGAAAATATCGCCGATGATATGTAATTTGTCGATCAAAAGCTGCTGGATCAGGTTGCACAGCGCGGTAATAAATTCCTCGCTCATGCGGGTCGACACAATGGAGCGGATGATTTCGCTGTGGTAATGCGGCTTGTTGCTGCCGCCGTCCGCGTGCAGGAGCTCGTCGATGATATAGGCGAAGCTTTCAGGCAGCTTTTTGCGGACCTTGGAACGGGTGTATTTGGAGGACGCTTCCTTACAGACCTCTACCAGACGGTAAATGGTGATGCGGCACCAGTCGTCAAACGCCGGTTCCCGCTGTTTTGCGGCGCAGTACTCCGTTTCCGGGTAATAAATCAGTCTGGCGAGCGCCGTGCGTTCCCCCTCGGACAGGGACTGCTCAAACAGCTCGTCGACCTTTTTCCGGACGACGCCGGACGCGCTTTTTAACTGGTACAGGAAAGCTTCGTGTTCTCCGTGAAGATCGCTGAAAAAATATTCGGTGCCTTTCGGCAGGCTTAGAATCGCTCTGAGGTTGATAATTTCGGATGCGGCGGCCTGTGCGTTCGGATAATCCTTGGCCAGAAGCTTTAGATAGCGCTCGTCAATCATGAAATCTGCCTCCTCATTCTTATTCGTTGGCCCATGGGCAGCGCATTGAATTGTGATTATAGCATATATCAGATGAATATTCTTGTTGATTTTGACGCTTACTTTTATAGGATAGTATAATTTCAACAAAAAATCAATCGCAACGGCGTAAAATAATAAAGAACAAAAATTAAATTTTATGTTGTATTGTGGATAATTATACGGTATAATAATCGGAAAGCCAAAAACCAATTGAATAAACGGAGGGATCGTCCTTGTCAACCAAACCCGCAGCGGGCTATTTGCCTGATGAAAAGCCACCCTTTCTGAAACTGCTGCTGTTCGCGTTTCAGCAGATCATCGTGATGTTTCCGGCAACGGTGCTGGTCGCGCTGCTCACCGGATTCCATGTTTCCACCACGATCTTTGCAAGCGGACTTGCAACCGTCGGATTTATCCTGATTACAGGAAGAAAAATCCCGCTTTTCTACGGATCGAGTTTTTCGTACATCACGGCGATCTGCTCCATCACGGGCGCACAGGCGTTTGCCGGCCCGGTGGCCGACAACAAAATCGCCGCCGCGCAGTTCGGCATCGTCCTTTCCGGACTGGTTTCCATTGCGGCCGGGATTATCATCAAGCAGTTCGGGCAGGAGGCGATCGAAAAAGTCCTTCCTCCCACCATTACGGGCAGCATTGCCATGGTGATCGGTCTTTCCCTCGCGGGCACGGCCCTGAGCAACCCCACGAACCTGCCGAACGGCGTGACCGACGCGGCAAAGGCGCTTGCGCTGAATCTGTCGTGGGCCATCTGCCTTGTGACCCTGCTCGTGACCGTCCTGTTCTCCGTTTACCTGAAAGGCACCTGGGGCCAGATCCCGATTCTGCTCGGCCTTCTGACCGGATATGTTCTGGCGCTGGTTCTTGGCGGCATCTATGGAATCGCCTTCTGCGACTTCAATAAAATTCCGGAAACAAGCTCCCTGTTTTCCATTCCGGCCATCGGCTTCGCGCTCCCGCACTTCACTTTGCCGGTGGCAAGCTGGGCGGCGGTCGGGGCGATTATGCCGATCGCGATTGCCACTATTCCGGAATCTACGGCCCATCTTTATCAGCTCGATATCTATGTAAACAATCTTGCGAGAAAAAAGGGCTCTGACAAGCGGTACAATATTTCGGACAAGCTGGGGCTGAACCTGATCGGCGACGGCCTTGGCGATATGATTTCCGGCGTGGTCGGCGGGCCGGCCGGCACCAATTACGGCGAAAACCTGAGCACCATGGCGATTACCAAGAACTTTTCCACGCCGATGCTGATTGCGGCGGCCATCATCACCATGGTTATTTCCTGCTTTACCCCGCTGACCGCGGCGGTCTACTCGATTCCCAACGCGGTGATCGGCGGCATTTCCATTTACCTGTTCGGGGTCATCGCGTCGCAGGGCGTAACCATTATGATCAGCAAAAAGGTCGACATGTTCGACTCGCGCAACCTCGCGATCATCGCCACCGTCCTGACCATCGGCATCGGCGGCAGCTTCGCGTTTTCCGACGGCATGATCCCCATGTTCGGCGCGAAATTCCCGGCAATTGCCACCGCGGCGATTTTCGGAATCCTGCTGAACCTGGTTCTGAATATCGGAAGGGAAAAACCGGCGTTGGAGGAATAATCCCCTCGATAGACAGAAATAAAAGAATACCGCACAGCGGCCATGAGTACACCCTGTACTCATGGCCGCTTTTTCAGTCGCGGTTCTGTTTTAAGGGAAATCAGTTTTCTGCCTCGCTGCCAGCTCGAAAGAAGTAATCTAAAAACATAAAAAATTTTTGGAAAAAAGTGTAACAAAACAGGGGGGTCCGTCGTTAATGCTATAGAAGGAAAAATAAAAGCCGTTAAATGCATGGCGCGCGACACGCATTTAGAATAAATTAACTGAGAAGAGATGATTCCGATGGGTAAGGTTTGGGGTGAAAATTCCCCCACTCATTTCCGCCACATACAGACAATGATAAAAATAAAGGAGAATGGCAAACAACTATTCCAAGTTCAAGTGGAAAAGTCACTGGCGGAGTGCGTTTTTATAACTTAAATACGAGTGATAAATATTTCTTCCGCATTTCTAAGCCATATCCAGACTATCCATTTCATTTAGATTTTAAAGTTTACAGATAGAGGAAAAAGCACAAATAAAAGCCAGTAATTGTTCTGTCTTCTGACTGGGGTTACTGAATTTGGTAATCCCAGTCTTTTCTAAATATTCATTTTATTGTGGTTAGTTTACTTTAAGACTCAATCGGAGGAGTAAAATTTGGGGATATGGAAGAACGTCTATCGTTACTTTTTATCGACAGATAAATTATATTGGCTTTTAATGTTGCTTATCTCGGCATATGGACTTTTAATATTGAAAACAATACCGACACCGCCAGATAATTCCCGTAGCTATTTTACAACTCAATTCATTGCAATGGTGATTGGATATTCCGGAGCCATATTCATCACATTCTTAGACTATAAGGAAATAAGTGCTTATTGGTATGTGGTGGCGGGCTTTTGCGTTTTCTTACTTATCTTTACTTTAAAATTCGGGAAACCGGTTACAGGGGCTGACGGGGTTAATGCGAAGGCATGGATAAGCGTACCGGTTATAGGCACCTTTCAGCCCAGCGAATTGACGAAAATTGGCTTTTTGATCTCTTTTTCAAAGCATTTAAACGAATTAAAGATACGCGGAAAGCTTTCGTCTTTTTTACACGTAATTCTCTTGGCGCTGCATGCCCTTATTCCGATTGCCCTCGTCCATTTACAGGGGGATGATGGAGCGGCTATCATATTTTTCTGTATGTTTCTGTTCATGGCGTTTGGAGCAGGGATTCCATTGAGATATTTCTTTGGGCTGGCATTATCATTATTCATTCTGGTACCGGTAGCCTGGAAATACATTATGTCGGATTATCAAAAAAGCCGTATATTAATTACCTACAATTTAGATTCGGATCCTCTTCATTACGGCTATCAGCAAATTCAGGCGAGGACATCCATTGGCAGCGGTGGACTTTGGGGACGTGGTCTGTTCCAAAGTCCGCGGGTAAACAATTGCTTAGTATCCGTACAGCAGAGTGATTTTATATTTTCTGCAATTGGAGAACAATTAGGCTTAATAGGTTGTTCAGGCGCGGTGCTTTTGCTTTTTTTATTTCTGTTACATACGCTGCGCATTGCGAAAAACACCAAAGATTTATTGGGCAGTTCAATCTGTATAGGATTTTTTGGGATGATTACTTCACAAATGCTTTTTAACTTAGGGATGTGTTTGGATTTGCTTCCTGTAATGGGAATTACTTTACCGTTCTTCAGCGCAGGGGGGTCTTCTGCTGCCTGTTTATATTTTGGATTTGGATTGGTGCTCAGTGTTTACATGCATCACGATAGGTTTGATTATGGAGGCTTGGCCCTGAATACCAAATAATTTCAACAAATGATCACACCGATTCTGATAACAAAAATTATAATAGGTCATATAGCCAAAAGGAGTGTCAGAAGCATAATGTTAGATAAATATCTAAATATTATTTTTATGATTATTTGGGTTATCGTATTGGTCTTAACGAATATTATCGGCAGTTACTTTGAGAAAAAAGGAAATCATAAAATGGCCTTTATTACGAAAATTATCTACTGGATACTTTCTACTGTATATATTTTATCATTAATAATAATATACAACCGGAAATAACAATAAAAGAGCCAAAGGAAGGCCTTTAAAAGTGGGAATAAAACAGTCAGATCACACAACGGCACCATGAGTACAAAGTGTACTTACGGCCGCTTTTTGTTTGTCCTCCTGTGGAATTGTTTATAAAAAATTTTGGGAAAAAGTGTAACAAAACAAGGGGGTCAGTCGTTAATGTTGTAGAGAGAAAAAGAAAGGTTCCGTCATCCCGTAAAAGGAAGTGTTGTATGAAGAAAACACGAAAGCGATCAACGGTAATAGAAATCCTTGGAATCGTTGTCCTGGCCTTAGTCGTTTGCTTCCTTATAAAAAGTTCGCAGGGAAGAGTAACTACCTCCAGTTCCATACAAGTATATCCGGAGAATTCAAGAGCATCTGTTAGCTCACAGATGCATGAGATAGAACCTGTGGTCATTAAAAATGTTGCGGAAATCAACGGCAGGAAAAACAGGCTGCTCTGTACCTTCCAGGACCGGGAAAAAGCAATGCTGTCTGTGAAGAAGCGGGACAATGAATTATTGCGGTTGATGATGAAAAAATGGAAGCTGGACGAATTGAATTCATCCAACTGGAAGGTCTATAAACATAATTTGATTCCATACACCGCCAGTCGCTTACCTGACGATTTGGGAGGAGATCAATATGAAAACCAGCGTCAGGAAATAGAGGGGTTCTTGGCCATCTATGAAGACGACGAAATCAACCAGGAAACGATAAAATATATTGGCCTAACTAATTTTCTGTTAGAAACGAGGCTCGTTCCACAGGTATCTTTAGATCCTATCATTGCCAATTTTCCTTTTGATGCACCGATCGTGGAAGAAGCGCACTGATTTTTCTGAATTAATGAAGTCTCATTTCTCTCAATGAAACACTTCAAGTTTCGCGGATTTCGAGGGGGAATTTGAAAAAAGTGTGCATCGAAATAAACGAAAGAAGAGGGTGGTCCAGTGGATTTTCTTGAAAGATTCCGTAATAAGCTGGTGCACTTTTTAGTTCCACTCGTTGAGCGGTTTTATCTGTTCATAGCGTTTGTATTGATGATATTGATTTTGATTGTCTGGTCTTATCCCCAACCCTACTGGCAGACCAGAGCGGGTTTAATTTGGCTCATCGTTGTAACTGTTGAAATTAGCCAGGCAGGCATAACGGAAAACAACTATCTTCCCATACAGCCCGGGAGCGGCCCTTTTTATCATATTTACCGGTTTATCGATCGGGTTTTCTTCCTCTTTTTTCTCATCTGGCTGCTTTTCCTGCTGATTCCGGAGCCGCCGCTGTGGATTACGCGCGCTTTTTCCGGTGTGTTCATCGTGGCCCTGATCCTCCGCGCTGTCGGTGACTGGAAATACCGCCCGAAAAGGCCGGAGGAATAAACGGAAGGGAGGAATGGGTAAATCATGAAATTTACGAAACATTTTACCAGGCGGGAAACAGTACCGGGGGGCGTGATACTTTGCTGCCTTGTGCTCATGGCTGCCGTTTTCTTTTTCCCCGGCGGACGTCCGGAACCGGAAAACGCGCAGTACAGCGGAAAGAACGGCAGTGTTTGCGTACAGTTCACCCGTTACCGGGACTATGACACCTTTTTGGAGAAGAAATCTCCCTATATCTGGATTTATGATTCAAGAGAGGAGCTGAAGGATGTAAAAGGGTTTATTGTGGGAGAGGTATCCCTTGACGGCCATTGGGAAAATGTGTCGCGCTGCGATATTCAGCTTGTCAGGGGAAACGGGGAGTCTGCCAACACGATTTCGTTTGTTGATATACCTGATCGAAAAGTAAATCCGAATTTTCCTTTTACAATATACGACTATTACGATCCCGGGAGGAATCTTTACAAAACCGCAATTGTCCGGTTGGAAGAGAAAGATATTGAGATTCCTGTAAATCTTGAGTAAAAGAAAAGTACCGTGCGCCCGTCTACGCGGATATCACAAAATCAGTCAGGGGGAATGTGGGAATTGAAACGTATAGAAAAGATAATCGATCATCCGGCGCTTCCGTTCATAGCTTCTGCAGCCGGCGTTTTCGCAATTTTGGCACCATTTGACTGGTATGCTTTTAAGGTGGCCGCTATAGCTGTATATTTTATGATTCTGTCCCGGGACAGTATTGAAAAGCTGGTGCTCAGGATTGCAGGGAAAAGCGACGGAGAAACGGAAAGCAGCTTTCAGCTGATATGCCGGGCGTTCTGGGGAGTTCCTCTTATCCTGGCCTTTCTTTCCAGACGGTATTATTTCTTCTTCGCAATCGCGTCGTTTGTCGTCCTTTTGATTCCGGATATTATTAAAATTGTTCGGGAAAGCAAAGCACAAAATAAATTAATGATTCAAAAAGAACAGGTGATCAATCTGCTGGTCATCGCCGCCGGTATCGCTTTCCTGACTATGCTTGTTTTTTTTGAACGAAAATAAGCGGCTATGAATGGTTTCGGAGGAATGTAGAAGTTGAAAAATGCAAAGGGGTACATCCTTGCGGGTATTGGGTATATCATTTTTATCATTACGGTGTATTTGCCAAATGACAGGTATATTTTGAAGATCATAGGCCTGATCATCCTGAATATGACCATATGGAGAGATAATATCGGGAGATTCCTGTCTAAGCATATCCCAAAAGATCATAAGCCGGAGAAATAACATTCCGCGTATTCCTCCGGAAAGATATTCTTCTCTTAATAAAGGCCACGGATACCGCAGGGTGTCCGTGGTTTTGCTCTTATAATTTCCATTTTCTGGGTGAATTTCCTTTTTTATTTGTAAAATTGCGACTGAATTGTTATAATAACAATAACTTAATTCTTGTGAATAAGAAAGGGAATGAAAAGTGCTGATTATTATACAGGAAATTCAAAACGAGGCGGACCGAAGCTTCGTAGAGGAGCTTTACCAGAAGCACGGCAGCACCATGCTGTACATAGCGCAGGGCATTTTAAAGGATCAGGCCCGCGCGGAAGACGCGGTTTCACAGGCTTTTCTTAAAATTATTGACAATTTGCAAAAATTTCACTTTGAAAACTGTAACAAAACCAGGGGGTTAGTCGTTATCATAGTGAGACATATTTCTTACGACATGCTGAAAAGCGAAAAGCGCAGGCACAGTGTTCCGCTGGAGGAGCTGGAAACAGAAGTCCCCGCAGCGGAGGACGACGCCCCGCTGGAATCGATCGTTTCCGCGGAAAGCTATCATTTTGTTATGGACTGCCTTTCCTGCCTGAACGAACATTACAGGGATGTGTTAAGACTGAAGCTGATTTATGAGTATGAGGATGAAGAAATCGCAAAAATGCTGGCAATTTCTCAGGAAAATGTCCGCGTTCGGTTTCAGCGTGCCAGAAAGGCGCTTATGCAAGAGATGAGCAGGAGGGAGAAAGGCAATGAATGAATCGGAACTGAACGTCCGGCTGTTCGACACGCTTCTGAAAGCGGCGGCAGCGGAGGATTTCCAGCGTGAACTGGACGCTCTTCCGTCCGGGCAGGAGCTGAGCGGGGAGTACGCGCTCCCGGAACGGCTTACAAAAAGGATACGGGACCTTATCAGGGAAAGCGACCGCCGGAGCAGGCAGAAGAAGTTTTTGCGGCTTGCGAAACGGGCGGCGGTCATTGCCTCCATCGTCATCCCGGTTTCCCTGGGAAGCCTGCTGAGCGTGGAAGCGAGCAGGAACGCCATTTTCAATTCCGTACTGGAGTGGAAAGCGGAGCATGTGGATATCTATTTTGAGGAAACGACAAGCGGCGCTCCCGCCGAAGAATCCCCCGCCGGGGAACAGCCGGAAGTTTGGGAGCCGCAGTATCTTCCGGAAGGATTCTTTATGGCGGAGGAAAAGAATGTCGGTCCCGTCCACATAACCACTTATGAAGACGGGAAGGGCGCTTCCGTGACCTTTACGCAGACGCCTTTGGACAAGGCGGGGAAAATGTCGATCGACTCCGAGCATACCACTTACCATGAAATTACCATAAAAGGGGAAAAAGCGGTCCTCTTCGAGGCAAAAGGGGCTCAGGACAGGTCCTATGTCCTTTGGCAGAGCAAAAAGACCAGCCTCGTGCTCAGCTCCACGATTTCAAAGGACGAACTGATCCGGATCGCCGAAAGTGCGGAGCAGCAATAATATATTATAATATGGGGCGATAAAATGAAAAAGCTATTAAGTACTGCACTGGTGCTGGTAATTGTTGCAGCCGGTGTTACTGTGTATGCTTTAGGATACACAGGTAAAAGTCCTGTGAGCTCGGACGATTCAGAAAGATTAGATAAAATTGTAATAACACTTTTAATTCCTAAAATTCAAAAATCTGTTGATGATTTTTACGAGCCGTATATATCTATTGAGCCGACAGTCGCCGCCTATTTGGGAGACTCTAAAATTACAAGTATTGTCGGAGATGCAGGCAGTTCAATTTATACCGTAACAGTCGAATTAGAACCTTATGTTGGTCCCCATATTTCTGTCGGACGAGATAAAATGACATTTGAGATATCAGCAGACGGGACTGTCAACATGAAAAAATATGAGCATTTGAAAAGTTATGATTTACCTCAAAATCTTCAATCATTAATCAAAAAACCGTTGCCATGAGTTGGAAGGAGAGGGCCGGAACTCTCTCCTTTACTTTCCACGGAAATCGAATGGAAAAATTGTTGTTTCATGACGCCTGACCAGAAAGAGAATCCGCATCTTCCTTTTACGATATACGACTATTACGATTCCGGGAGAAGTCTTTACAAAACCGCAATTGTCCAATTGGAAGAAAAGAAGATCGAGATTCCTGTAAATCTTGAATAAGCGAAGGGGGCCTTCCCGCTGGGTATTAGGAGGGCTAATTCGTATTGAAATCGTATTTAAGAAAAGGGCTGGTTCCGGTGGACATTCTTGAGAAATTCCGCAATGAGCTGGTGCGCTTTTTATTTTATTTATGGATGATAAATACATTACATTTATCGCAATGATAGGCATATACTTTATTAAATTTTAAGATACTTGTTTTATTAAGGGGTATTCCAGTATTTTTAGATAACATTGTTGGCCTTTGTTTTTCCCCTTCTGGGATCCATTCAAGTTGATAACGAACTCCGCCCAAATAGCCTAACTTCATATTATTTCCACAATATGGGCAAATATTATTGTTAATCATTATGTCCCTCCTCATATATTTAACCAGAGTAATTGGTGTTATTATACATTAAAAATAAAATATGTAAATAGGGAAAACTGGATTTAAAGGCTGTTGCAAAACAGCCCGAAAAAAAGTCGGAGGAGCTGCGAGGCAGATAGATATTAATTGTTATTAAAGGTGATTTCATGAAAGAAAAATTAAAATTAATTAACTGGAAAAAATTCTTTCTGAATTGGTTTGTCTTTTTCCTCGTACTTGTTTTTGCATCAGACCCTGCCCTTTTTTCTACCGCTTTTTTTATAAGGGAGATGATTGGAAGTTGTATTATTTCTTTGATAATCGTTCTCTTTCATTATAAGTCTATTGAAAAGGATCATTTATGAACTGACCTATATCAATAAAAAGTGATAATCTCTTTAAAGCCAATTGGATACACTCAGCTCCACGATTTCAAAGGACGAACGGATCCGGATCGCCGAAAGTGCGGAGCAGCAAAAATAAATTTAAAAAAGTTTGGGAAAAAGTGTAACAAAACAGGGGGGTCCGTCGTTAATGTAGTAGAAGGAAAAATAAATGGAAAAGGAAGGTAATCTTTATGAAAACAAAACTGATGGCCCTTGTCACTGCCCTTGTTCTGCTGATTACGGTGAATGTCCCCGCGTTTGCTACGGTAAAACCCGCTTCCTCTGATTCCGATATGCATATTATGTACACCAATACCGACAGCGCGGCGGCCTACCTCGACTTTTCCGGCACGCGGGCGGACTGTTCCGCAATCGTGGAGGGGAAAAGCGGCACGACTAAAATCACCGCGACCGTTTACCTGAAACGGGTGGTCGGGTCGACCAAAACAACCGTCAAAGCCTGGACGGGGCTAAGTACCAGCGGCGAGTCGTTCTATTTCGACAATTCCTATTATGTTTCCAGCGGATATACCTATGAAGTCGAAATAAAAGCGAAAGTTTACCGCAACGGCACAGTCGAAAGCATCAGCGTTTCCTGCCAGGATTACTGCGGATAAGCTTTTTCAATGATCGGATGACTTAGGCGAAGGAGCTGCCGGCAGGTGCCGATACCTTCATCTGCCGGCGGATTCAGAATCGGATGTTTCAAAAAAAGGATTCAGCAGTTCCGGTTGCTTATTGGCCCAGCCGGGTTTCTTAGACGAGGAGAAAACATGAAAAAGTATGGTTTGCAGTTCTTTTTGGGGTTAATAATTATTTTTTTCAGTACCCCTCTGGGTTATTTTTCGGTAAATATACTGGGCAGCCTGAAAGGGAATCTGTCAGGGGAATATGTTTCTTTGTTAAATGGGTTTATTGCTTCCTATCTTATTATCGGCATTTTGATATTTGCGGTAGGATTCATTAACAAAATAAAAGCAAACAAGTGAATTTGAGTCTCCTGAAAGGGCTTGTCAATCTGTAACATCCATCCCTACGGGAAGACATTCATAAGAAATGCCGCAATGATAACGCTTTCAACACCACACTTTCAATAGACCTCCCCATCAGGCGCCGTTTTTTGGGGGAAACGGCGCCTTTCGTTATGCCCTTTTCCGCCCGGGCCGGAAGAGAAAGCCCGCTCAACAAAAAACCCGGTCCGTTTCGGTAAACAGCGGATTCTGTCTGTTTTTGTTGCTTTTTTAGTTGGTCACAAAAAATCTGTTAAATTTAAATAAAAATAATTTCAAAAGATTTATATGATTATTTGCATGTACCAAATTATTCTATTGAATTAAAAGGATTTTCTGTTATAATAAATTTACAGAATTTTACATTTGAAATCCACAATGAAAGAAGGCAGCCGGGTGAGAATCAGGAAGTATCTTACTGTTTTGCTGGCTGTCTTTTCCATATTGCCGATGGTTCTGGTGATGGTGTTCAGCGTTCTCTTCTTTCAGAGCAACACTTCGCAGCTTTTACAGGCAAACGTGAAATCCACCGCCATGCAGACGGCCAACAATCTGGACCAGTTTTTCAGCCAGCGGAAAATGGCGCTGGAAGTGGCTTCCGACCTGCCGGGGGTGAAGGAGCTTCTGATTTCGTCCAACGCGGGGGCGCCGGACAGGGATCTGGAGCAGTACCGGGCGATTACGGTGAACACCCTCAAGACGATGACCGACAAACAGACCATCAACGGGCAGGGGGACTCCAAGGGGAATTTCGTCAGGCGTTCCAGCCTGATTAACCGGAAAGGCGTCATTATCGCGTCCGACGACAGCCGGCTGATCGGAAAGCCGTCCTTTCTCAAGGTGGACATGCGGACCGTTCCGGCGTACGGGCTGTATATTTCCGACAGGATGCACGAACCGGATTTTATTGACGGCCAGAACTATTTCGTGATTGCCGTGCCGATTTATAAGGACGGCGTCTACGAAGGCTCCATCCAGTCCTCCATCGACATGATTTATCTGGACCTCATCACCCGCCAGACCTTTATGGAAACGGGCCGGACCGTCATTCTGGACTCCGTGGGCAGCGTTGTCAGCGGAAACATACTGGGCGTCGGCCAGCGGATGGACAGCGCGGACCAGATCAAGCTGGAAGGGGATCTCAGCGGAAAAAAGCTTGAAAATATCGACCTGGACCAGAACCCCAACGGCGTCATCCGCTTTTGGGCGGGCGGAATGGAAAAATTCGGCTACTATTCCCGTGTCGCCGGGAAAAGCTGGATTATTTTGAGCGCGGTCGAGACGGATGAGCTGGCGAGTCCGTTTCAGAGCATGTTAAAGGTTTATTTTGCGGCGCTTTTGGTGCTGGCGGCAGCGCTGATCAGCTGCGCCTACATAGCCGCCAACCGTTTTCTCAACCCGCTCAGGGATATGTCCGCGGAATTTGTCAGGGTGGAAAAAGGGGATTACCAGACCCGCCTGCCCGCCTGTTACAAAGGGGAGTTTGCCGAAATGGCATCCGCTTTTAACCATCTGATCGAAAAAATAAAGGAGGACACCGACGTGCTCAAGGTCAGCGAGGCGCGGTATGCGCTGATTATGGAAGAAACCAATCAGGTCGTTTTTGAATGGGACATCCGTCAGAACCACATTTATCATACCGTCTACTGGACAAATAAATTTGGTTTTTCCACCGCGGCACAGGTGCCCGGTTCCGATATCCCGAATTTTGAACAGGTCCACCCCGCCGACCAGGAGATCATGTCGCAGCTTTTCCGAAAGATCAGGGCCGGGGGCCAGCCCGGTCCGACCGACGTGCGGATGAAAAACGTCGACGGCAAATACATCTGGTGCACGGTAAACATCAAAATCCTGTATGACGAAAATAAGGAGCCTTACCGCGCGATCGGCTTGATCGTGGACACCGATCACCAGAAGAAAATGATCCAGAAGCTGGAAAGCAGGTCCAGGATGGATTTGCTGACGCAGCTTTACAACAAGGTCACCACCGAGTCCATGATTGAGGAGTGCCTGAAAAAATCGGAGAAAAATACCCTTCACGGCCTGATCATCGTGGATATTGACAATTTTAAGGATATCAACGACACGCTCGGGCATATTTTCGGCGATGCGGTCCTGAAAAAGGTTTCCACAGACATCAAGCGGCTGTTCCGCGCGTCGGATATTGTGGGCCGCACCGGGGGCGACGAGTTTATTATTTTTATCAGGGACATTGATTCGGCGGACCTGCTCCGGGATAAGATGAACGATATCTGTGAAATTTTCCACTGCGCCTATACGGGCGAGGACGAGATGTATAAAATTTCGGCAAGCGTGGGCGGAGCGTTCTACCCGTACGGCGGCACATGCTTTGAGGAGCTTTACCGCCACGCGGACGAGGCGCTATACTGTTCCAAGAAAAGCGGAAAAGACAAGTGCAGCCTGTACGAAGCAGGCGGCCTTCAGGCCGCGCTGTAGGCGGCGCACAAACAGAAGATACCGCCATGCTTTCCGGCAGGGCGGTATTTGTATATTATCCATAGTTTCAATGTTGTTATCATGACAAATTTAGATGAATAACCAAAAAACAGAAGGAAACATTGTGAATTATAATTGCATCAAAAAATTAAAAAACAGTTGTGCCTGCCGATAATTATAATGGGGAAGATACTGCGGCACATGTCTGGCTCAGACCTGAATTTATTTGAGGAGTGAGTTTTTTGAAAAGCAGAGGGAAAATTCGGAAAAACAGTTTGGGTACTCTCTTATCCGTGTTTTTTATCGGGACGCTGGCGATTGCTCTGGCCGTTGTCGTATCCATCAATTCCCTGTTTACGGGCTGGATTTTCGAGGATACCTACGAGGAGCAGAATCAAACCGCCATGCAGGGGCTGGATAATATCCTTTCCAATTATGAGGCAAACCTGAGGCAGGCGGGACAGGAGCTGTCCCAGGACGCCGATTTTTTGAACGCGGTGGCCGGCGGAAACCAGTACAGTATTGTGGAATCCATGAAAAACCGGGTGAAGGCCTACAACATCAGCTATGCCTTTCTGACGGACGCGCGGGGAAACCTGCTGTACTCCACAACCACCGATTTTGACCTTCCCGACTTTTCAAAGCTCCATCACGTGCAGGAAGCCATGAAAGGGAAAAGCGTGGTTGTAAACGAGGCGGTTTCCGGCAAGACGCTCGGTATCTGCTGCGGCACGCCGGTGCAGCGGTACGGGAACCTGATCGGCATGATTTCCACCGTACAGTCGCTGGAGGACCACAACGTCATCGACCAGCTCAAGCAGTACACGGGCTGTGACTTCACGGTGTTTTATGGGGACGAGCGGGTCAACACCACCCTGATGAAGGATCAGAAGCGCCAGACGGGAACGAAAATGGACGCGGCCGTCGCGCGGAAGGTCCTGACCGAAAAGCAGAATTATACGGGAAAAATGGACGTGATGGGTACGTCCATGATGGTGAATTATGTCCCGATTCTGGGATTTGACGGAAAGGCGATCGGCGCGATGTTTACCGGGAAGAGCATTGCGGCGACGGAACAGCGCTCCATGCAGACCGTGGCCGTTTCGATCGGCGCGGCGCTGGTGGTCATGGTGATCGCCACCGTCATTTTGGGCAGGATCGTCCGCAAGCGGGTCAAAAAGCCGCTCGGTCAGGTCGTGACGCTGGCCAACAACATGGAGCACGGGGAAATCGGCATCAGCAACAAGGACGCCGTGAAGCTGACGGTCGACACAAAGGACGAGGTCGGTCAGGTGGCCGGGGCGCTTGAAAATACGCTCGGCAGCCTGCAGATGTATATCGGGGAGATTTCCGAGGTGCTGAACGCAGTTTCCAGAGGGGATCTGACGGTAAAGACGCAGATGCAGTATCTGGGCGACTTCTCCGAGATCAGGAGCGCGCTTGACCAGATCGTCGATTCGCTGAACGGGGTGTTTTCCGATATTGACCACGCGGCGGAATCCGTTTCCCTCCGTTCGGAGCAGATTTCGAGCGGGGCGGCGGCGCTTTCGCAGGGCGCTTCGGAACAGGCGGGCGCCACGGAACAGCTTTCCGCCACCATTTCCGAAATTTCCGGCCAGATACAGAAAACCGCGAAAAACGCGGCGGTCGCCAGTACCATTGCGAAGGAATCCACCACGGCGGTGGAAAAGGGCAACCGCGATATCGAACAGATGCTGTCCGCCATGAACGACATCCATTCGGCCTCGGCGGAAATCCGGAAGATCATCAAAACGATCGAGGACATCGCGTTCCAGACCAATATTCTGGCGCTGAACGCCGCCGTGGAAGCGGCAAGGGCCGGGGCGGCGGGCAAGGGCTTCTCCGTTGTCGCGGACGAAGTGCGGAATCTGGCCGGGAAGAGCGCCCAGGCCGCGGGCCAGACCGCCAAGCTGATCGAGAACACGATTTCGCTGGTCAACAACGGAATGACGGTCGCGAACTCCACCGCGGAGTCCTTCCAGCACATCAGGACCCGGACAAGCGAGTCCGCCGGACTGATTTCGGAAATTTCGGAGGCGACCGGCGACGAAGCCGCCGCCGTGGAGCAGGTCACGCAGGGGATTCAGCAGATCGCGCAGGTAGTACAGACGAATTCCGCAACCTCGGAGGAAAACGCGGCGGTCAGCCAGGACCTGTCCGCACAGGCCCGGCGTCTGCGCGCGCTTGCGGCGAAGTTCTGCCTGAGAGAGGGCGCGACGAAAAAAAGCGGCGCGGTCGTCCCGCTGAAGGCCGTCCCGCCGACGGTCACCCCGCCGGAGCCTAAAGAATCCGTTAAAAGCTTTCCCGCAGTAGTTGAAAAATACAGCTGAAAGACATTTCCCAGAACGAAAGGGCCGCCATGTCGAAACATGGCGGCCCGATTTGCAAATTTTGGAAAATATTCGCGGTTGATATTGCGCATCCCTGAAAAACGCGCTATAATCTACGTGTAAGGCACAAATAAAAAGTGCAAAGCAGGCGGAAGGTACGGGAATACCAACCGCCCTGCATACGGAGTCCAAGCTCCATACACAGCTGAATACTCAGCGCTCTGCGGTTACTATTATACCGCCTGTTTTTCATTTTGTACAGGGGGGTATCTTCAGTCCGCGGCACTTTGACGACGTTGTATATGGAAATTTTTCCTGTACGGCGTTTTTTTGTGCCTTGCGGAAAAAAGCGGCGGGCCCGCGCCCCGGGATTGAGTCCCCCAGGCTGGCGCGGTCCGCCGTCTTTTGCGTTATAAAAGGAATCCGATCTCCCCGCCCTGTAACGCTTTACAGGATGGGAGGATTTTCCGGATTGTAATACGGTCCGGCCGGGGGAACCAGCCCCAGCTCCGCCGGGTCGATCTGATGGGTCTGGATCGCGCGGTCGCGCAGGAAGATATAAAGCTCCGCCATGGTGGCCTGATAATAGGGATTCACAAAGAAAATCCCCACGCCGAAACAGATGGCCCCGAGCAGGTACCACCCGATGAAGGAAAGGCCCAGCACAAAAATCGCGCCCTTTTCGCCGTTTGTCAGGATGCGGCTGAGTTCCCTTGCCCGGCTGCCCGGCAGGCTGGGGTTATCCGCAAGGAGATACTGCACCATGGAGTATTCGAGCTGTTTGATGATGCCGGGGATGATCAGCAGCAGCGTCCACAGGAAAATAAAGATTTCCGTGACGAGCATGGCGGCGGCGCTGTTGAGGTAGCCGTAGCGGAAGCTGCTGAACAGCGTGCCGAAATCTGCCGCGCCGAAGTGGTTCCGCACGTAATACCGGCTTTCGCCGATGGAGACCGGCAGAGAAACGAAGACATAATAAAGAAAGCCGATCAGGGCTATCAGGATTGCGGACAGGCTTAACAGCACGGCCACAACGGACGTTATCCCTTCGTTCCACGGAAGGTTCTCAAAGCTGACCGTGAACCGTCTTGTAGACCATGAAAACCCGCCGGAAATAACCGCGGCAAGAAGCGACACGCCGAACGCGGTCCAGTACCGCCCTCCCAGCGCGATTTTCGCATTGGATTTCAGAATCCCTCTGTCCCACATAACAATGGCTCCCTTCATTCGTTAAAATATTCCGCCGGTTTTTCGGGGCGGCATCGGAAACAGACTTTCGTATCGTAAGATGCCCCGGAAAAATGCGGCGGAATCAGTACCTTTTTGATTATATGTTTTAAATCGTGAAATTAGTCAATCGGATCGTCGTTCCACGCATACATTTTGCGCAGCTCTTTGCCGACTTCCTCCAGCTGATGGCTTGCGCCGATGCGGCGGCAGGCGTTGAAGTGCGAGCGGCCGTTCTTGTTTTCCGCAATCCACTTGGAAGCGAAGGTGCCGTCCTGAATTTCGCCGAGGACCTTCTTCATTTCCTTCTTGGTCTCGTCGGTGATCAGGCGCTTGCCGGTCTCGTAGTCGCCGAACTCCGCGGTGTCGCTGATGGAGTAGCGCATCAGGCCGAAGCCGCCGCGGTAGATCAGGTCGACGATCAGCTTCATTTCGTGGATGCACTCGAAGTAGGCGTTTTCCGGAGCGTAGCCCGCTTCCACAAGGGTTTCAAAGCCGGCCTGCATCAGGGCGGTCACGCCGCCGCAAAGCACGCACTGCTCGCCGAACAGGTCGGTTTCGGTCTCGATTTTAAAGGTGGTTTCCATGATGGCCGCTCTCGCCGCGCCGAGTCCCGCGCCGTAGGCAAGGCCGATGTCCTGCGCGTGGCCGGTGTAGTCCTGCTCGACGGCGATCAGGCAGGGAACGCCCTTGCCCGCGACAAACTCGCTGCGCACGGTGTGGCCCGGGCCCTTCGGGGCGATCATGAATACGTCGACATCCTTCGGCGGCTTGATCTGGCCGTAGTGAATGTTAAAGCCATGGGCAAACGCAAGCGCTTTTCCCTCCGTAAGGTAAGGGGCAATGTCCTTTTTATACATTTCCGCCTGGCGCTCATCGGGAATTAAAATCATAATAATGTCCGCGGCTTTGGTGGCCTCCGGGACACTCAAAACCTTCAAACCGGCAGCCTCGGCTTTTTCCTTGCTCTTGCTGCCTTCATACAGGCCGACCACTACATTGACTCCGCTGTCGTGCAGGTTCAGCGCATGGGCGTGGCCCTGGCTGCCGTAGCCGATAATAGCGACGGTTTTACCTTTGAGCAGATTGATGTCGCAATCTGCCTGATAATAGATTTTTGGCATGATAAATTCCTCCTTGCCTGATGGCAAAATATTAACGAAACACTTAGACGGCGCTGCCGCATAAGGGTTGGTTGGCTTGGTTCAGCTGTTCTGTTTGCGGGCGGTGGTGGGGCCTTTTTCAATGGCCAGAGTGCCCGCGCGGACGATTTCCTTGATGCCGTAGGGCTTTAACAGGCTGATAAGCGTCTGAGTGTGCTCGTCGTTGTCCGTCAGCTGGATGGTCAGCGAGGTGGTGGCCACGTCCACGATCTGGGCGTGCATCAGCTCGACGATCTTCATGATTTCGGCGCGCTGCTTTGTCTGACAGTTCACCTTGATCAGCGACAGCTCGCAGCTGATGAACATGCCGGGCTGCAGCACCTTGACCTTGATGACGGGAATCAGCTTGTTGAGCTGCTTTTCCACCTGTTCTACAATATATTCGTCGCCGTTCACCACAATGGTGATGCGGGAAATGGCGGGATCCTCGGTGATGCCGACGGCGAGGCTGTCAATGTTGAAGCCGCGGCGGGAAAACAGGCCGGACACCTTTGAGAGGACGCCGGGCTGGTTTTCAACTAAAATCGAAAGGGTGTATTTCATTTTCCTGCCCTCCCTATATCGTGGGCGCGTCGGGGTTGACCCGGCACACCAGGATAAAAGCCCTGTCGGACGTGAACATTTCTCTGGCGAGGCGCTCCGCTTCTTCGTTGGAGGTGGCCAGCGCCGCGGGAATGCCGTAAGCTTCCGCAATCTTCACGAAATCGGGGTTGCCCTGCAGCAGGGTCATCGCGTAGCGGCTGCCGTACTTGTTGTCCTGTATTTCCTTCACCATGCCCAGCCGGTCGTTCTGCATCACGATGATCTTGATGTTGACGCTGTTCTGGCAAAGCGTACCCAGCTCGCACATGGCCATCTGGAAGGAACCGTCTCCGCAGATGCACAGCACCTGTCGGCGGGGCTTGGCCAGCTTTGCGCCGATGGCGGCGGGGAGCGCGTAGCCCATGGTCCCCAGTCCGCCGGAGGTCAGGAACCGGCCTTCCTTTACGTTGAAATTGCGTGCCGCCCAGATCTGGTTCTGGCCGACGTCGGCGGTCAGGATGGCGTCCTCCTCCATCAGTGAGGAAAGCACGCGCATAAAGGAGCGTGGCTCCACAAAACCGCTGCTGTTGTCCGGTTCTCCGCCCGGGACGAATTCTTTTTTATACCGCAGTACGGCGTCGATCCACTCTTTCGGAACCGAAACGGCGCTCTGCTCGATGAAATCGCGCAGCACCAGCCGGATGTCGCCGACGATGGGGATATGGGCGGTCACATTTTTGCCGATTTCGGCGGGATCGATATCGATATGGATAATGGTTGCCTTTTCCCCCATCTGTTCCGGCGCGGATACCGCCCGGTCGCCGACCCTCGCGCCGCAGAGGATGATCAGATCGGCCTCATGCATGGCGCGGTTGGCGTTTTTGTGGCCGTGCATCCCGATCATGCCGAGGTACAGCGGGCTGTTCATGGGGACTACGCCGATGCCCATCATGGTGGAAACCACCGGGATCCCGCTGTTCTGTGCGAAGGCGACCAGCTCGTCCCGCGCCCCGGCGAGCACGACGCCGCCGCCGCAGACAAGGACGGGGCGCTTCGCTTCGGCCATGGCGGAGAGAGCCTTTTTGATCTGCATGGCATGTCCCGTGGTGCGGGGCTTGTACCCGATGATGTTCGCCTTCTGCGGGTAGACGAATTCCGGCACCTCTTCCGCCTGAATGTCCACCGGAACGTCGATCAGAACCGGTCCCGGCCGGCCTGTGGAAGCGATATGAAAGGCTTCCTTGAAAATCCGCGGAAGGTCCGCGGCGCTTTTCACCAGATAGGAATGCTTGGTGAACGGCTCGCAGGCGCCGGTGATGTCCGCCTCCTGGAACACGTCGCGGCCCAGAAGCTCGGAACTGACCTGCCCCGTGATGACGATCAGCGGGATGGAGTCCATGTAGGCCGTCGCGATGCCGGTAATCAGGTTGGTCGCGCCCGGCCCGCTGGTCGCGACGCAGACGCCGGGTTTTCCGCTTGCGCGGGCGTATCCGCTGGCCTCGTGAGCGGCGTTCTGCTCCTCGCGCACCAGAACGTTTTTGATCGGCGAGCGATATAGGTAATCCAGGAAAGGACAGATCGCTGCTCCGGGATATCCGAAGGCGATCTGCACGTTTTCGTTTTTCAGGCATTCCGCCATAATCTCTGCTCCGCTTATCAAAAACAGTCACCTCTTAATCATTGATTTGTTATAGCGGCTTGGGCCGCCGTTTTCCTCTTGCTTGCCGACCGCATGGTCTGCCCTCAGGCCGGGCGGGGACCTGCCGGTCCGGGATGCGCCTACGGCGGACTCGACTGCAAGCAAAAAGATGAATGGATCGCTAATCCCGTCGTTCTAAGGTAACGGCGGGAGGGTCCCATAAAATCCCCCTGCACCCCCGGGGTATCCCCAAAGTACCTTTGTGTGGCACGATACGGTTGTGGTTTTCATGGACGGAGGATACGGGAAGGCAAGTCCATTACCCGGTCTTCCAACGTCGAATGTGTTTAAGTTATTATAAGTTTTTTGCCGGTATGAGTCAAGCGTTTTAGCGATTTAATTGGATGAATTACCGTTCTTTCTTTTTCAGCACGGCGGAAGAGGGGAACGACGGGCTTTTCGGGGAAGAAAGCTCCTTCTTTTTATCAGGATGCTTCGCGACGGTGCGGTACAGCAGGTAGCCCGCGGCGCTCAAAGCGCCGGTCGCCGCAAAGAGGACGGCGGCCTGTGTGTAATTGCCGCTGAAGAGCGCCCAGCCCCCGAAGGAGCAGGCCAGCAGGGACGGGGTGCGCGCAAGGGTGGAAATCAGCAGGAATCTGCCGAAATCCTGCGGCACAAGGCCGGCGGAAAACACGAACAGGCGCTTGGGCATTCCGGGGATCAGGAAAACGATCCAGTAAAAGGTATCGCGCGATTTGGGGCTGCGCAGGTAGCGGATGTGTTTCCGCTGGGCGGGGGTGAAGAACAGGCCGATCAGCCGGTGGCCGAACATCCGGGTGAAATAAAAGATGATGGTGGTGGAGATCATCACCGAGCAGAGGGTCAGCAGGCTGCCCTGTACCCGCCCGAAGGCGTAGCCGCCCGCGATGGTCGTCAGCTCCAGCGGGATGGGGAGAAAGCCCTGCAGAATCTGGATGCCCAGGAACGCGGCGCGGCCCATCGCGCCCCGGCTGCGGATAAAGCTTTCAAACCGGTCGGGGTCCCGGATCAGCGATAAAAGCGGTCCGCACAGAACGACCGTGAGCCAGAGGAACAGCCCCGTGGCCGCAAGCAGCACAGCCCCGCCCAAAAGCCGGTCGCGGAACGTCGGGCCCGCCGTTTCCGGCAGGTCGGCGGCGGTTATTTCCGGCGGGGGGCCGGTTTTTTTCTTTTTTGACCCTGTTCGAAGAATCGTCACCCGGCATAGCCTCGTTTCATGGGTTCTTATGGAATAGTATACCACAAAAATATGGTAAATAGATACTCACCCCCTGCCCCCTCCCGCACACAAAGCAAGCGAAAATCGAAAACAATCCGAATGCGGAAGGGGGTTCCGGGACGGGAGGGGGAAAGACACTTGGAGCGATACAAAAAAGCATGAAGGACGGAACCTCCGCGCTTCATGCTTTCCTGTTAAGTTATGATTCCTGTTTCATGATGCGTTTCCGGGAGCACGGTGCTCCACGCGGTCAAGAACCCGGATTAAGATAACCGAGACAACGGCGGTGATGACCGCTTCGGGAAGCATGTAGCTGCCGTTGTAGGTTAAGGAATAAATCCAGACCGGCGTGCCTTCCGGCGCGTAGCCGCCCCAGATCAGGATGCCGGACAAAAAGCTGCAGAGAAACCGCAGAAACACAGCGGCGACGGAGCCGACGGCGACGCTGGCAGCCCTGTTTTTAAACGGCTTGCCGAAGAAAGCGGCGGCACCCAGAACAGTGAACGCCAGAACATAGTCCAGCAAAACGACACCGGCGAACGCCCCGAAGGTGTTTACCGGCGGCGCACTGAACTGGAGAATCATCTGCAGCAGGCTGTGCGCAAACGCGGTGGAAATGCCCCACTTCAGGCCGTGCCGGTAAGAAACCAGCACCAGCGGGACCAAGCTCGCGCAGGTAACGGAGCCGCCCTGCGGCAGCTCAAAAATCTTGAACATGCTCAGTACGGTGGACATTGCGATCATCAGCGCGCATTCCACAAGGATAACGGTCGTGTTCTTTCTCATAATTACCCTCCAGTCAATTATATGGAACTGAAATTGAAAAATTACCTGAAGGAAAATAAAAACGCCCTGTGATGCCACAGAGCGTTAAAAAATCATCTTTCCTACGCTGGCATTATCCAGATCAGGTTTAAGGGACATAAACGTCGATTCGCTTCATCTCAGCCGAGGTTACTCAGCGCCCCTGTATATTCAGTTCTTATGTTCAGCATACCCTAACATTTCCGGTTTGTCAAGGGGATTTCCGTTGGATTCAGGAATCCTTCAGAAGCATGCCTCTCAGCTCGTCGATATCGCGGGCAAAAACTTTGCCGCCTTCCGCTTGCATGTCCTCTTTGGTGCCGAAGCCGTACAGAACGCCGATAAAGTTGGTGCCGGAATTCCGTGCGCCCACCGTGTCGTACACCGTGTCGCCGACCATGACGGCGCGGTCCGGCTTCACATGACAGGCGTCCAGACAGGAGTTGATCAGGATGCTCTTGTCGCCGCTGCGCTCCGAATCGTCCGGGCCGGAAACGTGGGCGAAATATTTTGTCATGTCAAAATAGTCCAGTACGCGGCCGGTGATTCTGGCCGGCTTGGTGGTGGCGACGGCAAGCGTGGCGCCGTTCGCCCGCAGCTCCTCCAGAAAATCGATCATGCCGGGGTAGGGCTTGTTCTGGAACGCTCCGGAGACCTCGTATACTTCGCGGTAATTTTTGACCGCCTGCGCGGTCTGCTCCTGTGTCAGTCCGCAGTAATGGACAAAGCTGTGCCACTGCGGCGGGCCGATGAATTTGCGCAGGATGGAAATGTCGGGCACCGGCTGCCCCATTTTTTTAAGGGCATATTTTACCGAGCTGGTAATGCCGGGCTCGGAATTGGTCAGTGTGCCGTCCAGGTCAAAAATAATCAGATCATAAATCGGTTTCATCGTTACCCTGCCTTACTTGTTTTTTCTTGCTTCCGCTTTGGCGGCGAAGCTTTCCTTTTTCACGCTGACGCGCTCGTGGGTCCCGGTCGCGATCAGGCCGGCGTTGTCGTAGGCTTCGAGCTGAAACCGGTAGACCCTGCCTTCCGCTTCGGTCAGTTCCGCGCTGACCGTTACCTTGCAGCCCGGCGCCGTGGGGTTCAGGTGGTTCACCGTGATGACGGAGCCGACGGTGGTGTAGATGTCTTCAAGATACGTCTGGGCCAGCTGCGCCGCCGTACCCTCAAAAAAAGCGGCGATCATCGGGGTGGCAAGAACACGGACGCTGCCGCTGCCGATATTCACCGCGAGCATATCTTCGGTAACCGTGTATTCGCGGGTCAATTTTGTCTCTTTCATTGAAATTACCTCCCGTACCATGATATAATAAAAAATAAGCGGTTTCACTAAGGCCCGCTTCCGTGCGGCCTGAAACAGGGCGCGCGACATTGTTTATATTATAACATGATCCGGGGGATTTATAAAGATAGAACTTTCAGCGGTTATCCCTTTCATTCCTATGCGAAACGCCGGTTTTGACCGTGCAAATCCGAAATCGGAGGGTGAACGAATGCCGAATCAAATCAAAGGGGCAGGGCGCAGGCGGATTTATTTTATGGATGAGCTGCGCGGCTTTGCGGTTTTCTGCATGGTGTTTTACCATGGCTTTTATACGCTTGCCTACCTGTACAACCTGAAAATCGGAATGCTCCTGCTGAACTTCTTTATGCCCGCGGAGCCTTTTTACGCCGGGCTGTTTATGCTGATTTCCGGCATTTCCTCGAACCTGTCGCACTCCAACCTTGCGCGCGGGTTCAAGCTGCTGGGGGTCGCGCTTGTGGTCACCCTGGCGACCTGGTTCGTCCTTCCGGATGAGCTGATCGTGTTCGGCATCCTGCATTTTCTGGCGGTCTGCATGATTCTTTACGGGCTGCTGAAACCGGTTGCCGACCGCTTTTGCTTCTCGTGGGCGGCGGTCGCCGTCTGCGCGCTGCTGTACCTTTTGACCATGGGCATTTCCAAGGGGTACCTCGGGCTTTCGCCGGAATGGGGGGTGACGCTGTCTCCTTTCCTGTACCATACCGACTGGCTGGCGCCGCTCGGCCTTTACAGCGATACGTTCCGCAGCGCGGACTATTTCCCGCTTTTCCCGTGGATGTTTGTGTTTGCGGCGGGTACCTTTTTAGGCAAGCTTGCCGCGCAGGAGCGGTTCCCGGCGTTTATGTACCGTTCCCGCGTGCCTTTTTTTTCCTGGCTGGGGCGGTACGCGCTGATCATTTATGTGATTCATCAGCCGGTGATTTACGGGGTGTGCTACGCCGTTTCCGCCATTGTACAGTGGGTTTGGGGATGAAGGTCCCGGAAACTCCTTCCGGCGCGCCGGGCGCGGACCTGCCGGTCGGGAAGCGGACCATGCGGTCGGCGGGCGCCTACGGCGACGCTCTTATTCAAATGAGAGTAATCTGACTCCCCCAGTCAGGCTGCGCCTGCCAGCCCCCTCAAGGAGGGGGCCAAACCTCTGCCTTCCCGTTATCCCTTCGTCAATGAAAACCACAGCAATACCGTGTCACACAAAGGTGTTTGGGGATACCCCGGGGGTGCAGGGGGATTTTATGGAATCCTCCCGCCGGGAATTCAAAATCCCCCTGCGCGTCCTTTGCCTACTTTCGGACAAGAGCGAAAGTAGGGGCCAGCCCGGCCTGAGGGCAAAGCTAACGATCAACTCCCTTTTGCGGCGGTGCGCTCAAATAAGGGGGACTGAGGGGTTCCCATGCTATGAATTTTAAATTTTCGGAAGATGTTGGAGGATATTTATGGATTTTGCGTTATTGATCGCGGAACAGTTTCATTTACAGCAGTGGCAGGTGCAGAAGGTCATTGAGCTGATCGACGAGGGCAACACCATCCCGTTTATCGCGCGTTACCGAAAGGAAGCGCACGGCTCGCTGGACGACCAGACGCTGCGCGAGATTTCGGAGCGGCTGGAGTACCTGCGCGCGCTGCAGAAGCGCCGGGAGGAGGTTACGGACCTGATTGCCGCCGCCGAATGCATGACGGAGGAAATCGCCGCCGCGCTGGCCGCCGCGGCCACCCTTTCCGAAATCGACGATCTTTACCGGCCGTTCCGCCCCAAGCGCAAAACGCGCGCGTCCGTGGCAAAGGCGAAGGGCCTTGAGCCGCTTGCGGACGCGATTTTTGCGCAGCAAAAAGACGGCGCGTACCCGATCGACATGGCGGAAAGCTATGTAAACGCGGAGCTGGGCGTGGAAACGCCTCAGGACGCGCTCGCCGGTGCGCTCGATATCATTGCGGAGCGGATTTCCGACGACGCGGGGATCCGCAAACGGCTGCGCGTGGTCGCCATGGCGCAGGGAGAGGTGGTTTCCAAGGCGGCGAAGCCGGACGAGGATTCCGTTTACGCGCAGTATTACGACTTCCGCCAGCCGGCGGCGAAGATCGCCGGGCACCGCGTGCTGGCCGTCGACCGCGGGGAGCGGGAGGGCTTTCTGAAAGTAAGCGTGGAGCTGGAGCGCCTGAAGGGGTTGAATATTGTTTCCTCCGTGAGCGTGAAGGGGAACGGCCCCTGTGCGGAAGCTGTTCGGGAGGCCGCGGAGGACGCCTACGACCGGCTGATCTTCCCCTCCATTGAGCGCGAAATCCGCAATGCCCTGACCGAAGCCGCGGCAGAGGCCGCGATCAAGGTTTTTTCCGTCAACCTGCGCCAGCTTCTGATGCAGCCGCCGGTCAAAAACCGGGTGGCCATGGGGCTGGACCCCGGGTACCGCACGGGCTGCAAGGTCGCCGTGGTGGACCCGACCGGCCGCGTGCTGGACACCGGCGTGATTTACCCCACCCACTCCCGGGCGAAGGTGGAGGAAGCAAAAAAAGTCATTACCGATTTTATTCTGAAATATAAAGTGGAAGTCATCGCGATCGGAAACGGAACGGCGTCGAAAGAGACGGAGATGTTTGCCGCCGACGTGATCAAAGCGCTGCACAGCGGCGTTTCCTACATGGTGGTCAGCGAGGCGGGCGCGTCCGTCTATTCCGCGAGCAAGCTCGCCGCGCAGGAATTTCCCGAGTTCGACGTCACCCTGCGCAGCGCGGTCTCCATCGCGCGGCGGATGCAGGACCCGCTGGCCGAGCTGGTCAAAATCGACCCCAAGGCCATCGGCGTGGGGCAGTACCAGCACGATATGCCGAAAAAGAAGCTGGACGAGGCGCTCGGCGGCGTGGTCGAGGACTGTGTGAACACCGTGGGTGTGGACCTGAACACGGCGTCGCCGTCCCTGCTGGAAAAAATCGCCGGGCTTTCCGCGGCGGTCTCCAAAAATATTGTGGCTTACCGGGAGGAAAACGGCGCGTTCCACTCGCGCAGCGAGCTGAAAAAGGTGCCGAAGCTGGGGCCGAAGGCCTTTGAGCAGTGCGCGGGCTTCCTGCGCGTGGCGGAGAGCAAAAACATTCTGGACAATACCGCCGTCCACCCCGAATCGTACGACGCGGCAAAGGCGCTGCTTTCTCTGTGCGACTACGACATGGACAGCCTGAAAAAGAACGGCATCGGCGACCTGAAAAACCGGGTAGAGAAAATCGGGGCGGACAGCGCCGCCCACAGGCTCGGTATCGGCGTACCGACGCTCAGGGATATTGTGACCGAGTTGCTGCGCCCGGGCCGGGACCCGCGCGACGAGCTGCCCGCGCCCATGCTGCGCACCGACGTGCTGAGCATGGAGGATCTGAAGCCCGGCATGGAGCTTTCCGGCACGGTGCGCAACGTGATCGATTTCGGCGCGTTTGTGGATATCGGCGTGCATCAGGACGGCCTTGTCCATATTTCGCAGATCTGCGATAAATTCATCAAGCATCCGGCCGAGGTGCTGAAGGTCGGCGACGTGGTGAAGGTGCGCGTGCTGTCCGTGGATACCGTGAAAAAGCGCATCGCGCTGACCATGAAGAGCGGGGAAATCGGCTGACGGGGGAGAAACCGCCTTGCATCGGGGAGTACAAACCTTTATAATAGGTTCATGAATAACAGAGACAAAGAGGGAATTAAAATATGAAGCTTGGTATTGTGGGGCTGCCGAATGTCGGCAAAAGCACCCTGTTCAACGCGATCACAAACGCGGGCGCGCAGTCCGCGAACTATCCGTTCTGCACCATCGAGCCCAACGTGGGCGTGGTCGCGGTGCCGGACAAACGGCTGGACAAGCTGGCGGAAATGTACCATCCGGAAAAATACACCCCTGCCACCATCGAGTTTATGGATATCGCCGGGCTGGTGCGCGGCGCGAGCAAGGGCGAGGGGCTCGGCAATAAATTCCTTGCCAATATCCGCGAGTCCGACGCGATCGTGCATGTGGTGCGGTGCTTTGTCAACGACGACATCATCCATGTGGAGGGGAGCATCGACCCGAAAAGGGATATTGAGACCATCAATCTGGAATTGATCCTTTCCGATATGGAGGTCCTTGACCGCCGGATCGACAAGACCCAGAAAATGATCAAGGCCGACAAAAAATACCAGGTGGAATACGACTTTTTCCTGCGCGTCAGGGAAACGCTCGACGCCGGAAAATCCGCGCGCAGCGTGGAGTGCACCGAGGAAGAGGCGGAGCTGCTCAACTCCGTTTCCCTTCTGACCAACAAGCCGGTCATTTACGCCGCCAATGTGAGCGAGGACGACTTTAAGGGCGGAATCGAAAACAATGACTATTTTAAGGTGGTAAAAGAGATCGCCGACAGCGAGCACGCGGGCGTTCTGCCCATCTGCGCGGAGATCGAGGCGGAGATCAGCGGCATGGACAAGGACGAAAAGGAGCTGTTCCTTTCCGACATGGGATTGAAGGAGTCCGGCCTTGACCGCCTGATCAACGCCTGCTACAGCCTGCTGGGGCTCATTTCCTACCTGACGGCGGGCCAGCCGGAGGTACGCGCGTGGACGATCAAAAAAGGGACCAAGGCGCCGCAGGCGGCCGGAAAAATCCACACCGATTTTGAGCGCGGCTTTATCCGCGCCGAGGTGGTCGCGTTCGACGACCTGATGGCGTGCGGCACCATGGCCGCCGCAAAGGAAAAGGGCCTTGTCCGCAGCGAAGGGAAAGAGTATGTGATGAAGGACGGGGACATCGTATTGTTCCGGTTCAACGTCTGATAAACAAGGATGTTGGCCTTCTTTTTGTGGGAGCCTGACTCTTGCCTCCCTCAGTCAGGACCTGTTGGTCCGGGCTTTGCCTGCCGTCTCCCCTGCTAAGGAAGTTGTTTCGGGGTCCTCCGAAACCGATTCAACAGATAACTATCTGAGAGCATCGCCGTAGGCGCCTGCCGACCGCAGGCCCCATTTTTTGGAAGAAAAATCGGATGCTTTCTTGCGTGGGGCGGATTCCTGATGTATAATTGACTCAGGCAAACAAATTCTATTCTATATGGAAATTTATCTGAAGGAGGAACTTTATCATGGAATTAAAAGGAAGTAAAACAGAAGCGAATTTATTGGCTGCATTTGCGGGTGAATCCCAGGCAAGAAACAAGTATACCTTTTACGCGTCCAAGGCGAAAAAGGACGGATACGAGCAGATCGCGGCCATTTTTGAAGAGACTGCCAACAATGAAAAAGAACACGCGAAGCTGTGGTTTAAATATCTGCATGGCGGCGAGATAGGCCCGACAACGGACAACCTGGACGACGCGGCAAGCGGCGAGCGGTATGAATGGACGGAAATGTACAAGGAATTTGCCGATGTCGCCGAGCAGGAAGGCTTCACCGAGATCGCGCAGACCATGCGCCTGATCGCGACCGTGGAAAAGAGCCACGAGGAGCGTTACCGCAAGGTCCTGCAGAATATCAAGGAAGACATCGTCTTTAAAGCAGGGGAAGAGACCGTCTGGGTCTGCCGCAACTGCGGTTATATCCATGTCGGCAAGAACGCGCCGGAAAAATGCCCCGCCTGCAAGCATCCGCAATCCTACTTCGAGCGCAGAGCGGTCAATTATTAATCCAAGCTTTCAAAAGGAGCGGGCCGTATGGCCCGCCCTTCATTCAAAAAGGCAAAGCATCGGAAACGGTGCTTTGCCTTTTTGGGTTGACAGCGGAAAATACAGAGTCACATATTTTATCATTTTCTTTATGAAAACTTAATGGGTTTTAAAAATAAGATTATTAAATTTCTGTGGAATGAAACGATATAAATTATAAAACATAAAAATGAATTCAAGTAGATTTGAAGGGAAAAAGATGAGAAAACATGATCACTCCACCGCCTTTGGTTTGATTTGCGGAGCTATGGTAATCGCGATCAGCGCCATATGGGGGAAAAAGGACATCAGAAGCGCACTGCTGCTTTTTTACGATGTCCCGTCGATTTTTATTGTGCTGGGCGGGTCGCTGTGCGCCATTGTGGTCGCCTTCCAATGGGATACGCTGAAAAGCGTGCCGTCCATCCTGAAAAATGCTTTTCTGGACAAACAGCTTCCCAAAAAAAAGACTATCGAATTGTTTGTGGAGCTGTCCAAACAGGCGCGCAGAACGGGAATTTTATCGCTGGAAAACAATCTGGAGAAAATTACCGACAAATACACGAAATCGGGGATCATGCTGGTCATCGACGGCACGAATGAAGAGACGATCCGAAGGATCAAGACGCTGGAAATAGACAACACCATCGAAAGGCATAAAAAATGCATCCAGCTGTTCCGGCTTTGGGCGAACCTCGCGCCGTCGTTCGGGATGCTGGGCACCTTTATGGGCCTGATTCAGATGATGGGGAATTTTCAGGATATGAGCAAGTTTTCCGCCGCGTTCGCGACCGTGCTGGTCACTTCGTTCTACGGGGTCATTCTGGCCAACCTGGTATTTTCTCCGCTTGCCAATAAGCTGGATATCAAAAATTCCGAAGAGATCAACAGAATGCAGATGGTTCTGGAAGGAATCATAGGCATCCAGACGGGAATAAGCCCCAGAATTATGGAAGATAATTTGAAGGCTTTCCTGTCGCCGTCGGAAAAGCTGGGCTACGAGCTGGTGGATATCAAAAATCTCAAGAGCCGCGGCGACGAAAAGGTAAAGAACCATGTCGCTTAAAAACAGTCTGGAAAACTCGGAGGACAACTGGCTGATTTCCTATGCCGATATGATGACGCTGCTGCTGTTCCTGTTTATTATTCTGTACGCCATGGCGGTGCAGAAGGAAGGGGCAAACCAAATACCTGCCGCTTCCGCCGCCCCGGCCGCGTCTGCCGCCGGTCAGGCCGCGGACCAGAGCAGTACGGGGGAGACGGCCGCGTATTATTATATCGACAAAAACAGCTCCGCCGCGGGAACCGCGAGCAAAAGCAGTTCGAGCAGCAAAAGCGCCGCGGCAAAAACTGCGGCGGGCAAGAGCGCCGCAAGCAAAAGCAGCAGTACGAAAAAAGTCACTACCGCGGCCAAAAACAGCGCGGGAAAGAGCAGCACCGGCAAGAAGCCCACGTATAACGAGGTGGAGTCGTTTGTGGAAAACAACAGCCTGAAAGGCACGGTGAGCGTACAGCAGGTGGAGACCGGCATCGTGTTCGACATTCAGGCCGAGGTGCTTTTTGACGAGGGAAGCTCTCAGCTCCGGCCGGAGAGCTATACGGTTCTCAACAAAATCGGCAAATATATCGGATCGCTGTCAAACGACATCATTATTGCCGGACACACCGACAACCAGCCCGTCGACACGGGAAACTACCAGTCGAACTGGGAGCTTTCCTGCGACCGCGCAACCAAGGTGCTGAGGTATTTTACGGATACGGAAAAGCTGGCCCCGCAGAGGTTCCAGGCGGTGGGGTACGGCGGATACCGGCCGATCGCGGACAACGGCACCGCCGGCGGAAGACAGCAGAACCGCAGGGTAGAGGTGATCGTCGTCGAGGTCCCGTGAACGGAAAATCAGCGGTCCGCCCCTATTTCTGTTCCAGAATCAGCTCTTTGATATTGACCAGCATTTCACGGTAGTCCAGGCGGTGCCTGACCCCGTGGGTCAGCAGCAGGCTGCGGATATAATTTTTGCCGTACCCCGCGCAGAACTCGTTTTCCTCAAGCAGCTCCAGAAGGTAATTCCGGATATAGAGAATCCCCGTTACGCTCAGATCGTCGCTGAAAAGGGGATAGCTGATGTTTGCCATGGCGCTGAGTTCTGTGGTCTTTTGCGCCTGAAACCGGGGATCATAGCCCTTCAGAAGCAGACTGATTTCGGAATCGACCGTATGATTGTAGGCGATCAGCTCCGTCTGCACGCGGGTCGCCTTCACTTTCTTTAAAAGCTGTCTGCACTCGGTAACATACTGCCTGACAAGCTCCAGCCCGCTGAAAAAAATCTGCTGCAGATCCAACGCGCGCAGCGCGGCGTACGGGTCGGGCAGAGTATTGAGGTAGGCGGTCATACAGTACAGCATGGATTCAAAAAGGGACTGCGCCGTTTCCACCGGCACCGAATTGCTTTCGTAGCCCGTGTACCGCAGAATCTCCTCGCTGAGCATGTTCAGCAGGCGGGCCTGCACATCCTGAATTTCATCCGGATTTAAAAAAGCGGCGATCGCGGCGTTACTGTTCATCCAAATCCTCCTTTTCATCCTCATCCGGCTCGTCCGGCTCTGGGTCCATATTGGTATAGTCTGCCCGGCCGAAGCGCAGATTTTCAGCCAGCTTCTGCAGCTCCCGGTTCGCCAGCAGGTCCAGCGAACCGCCGCAGCGGTTTTCAAAGGCATCCTTCATAAAAGCGATCAGCTCGTTGTCCGGAATCAGGTCGAGCGTTTCATTTTTATAGTAGTAAAACAGCTCGATCAGCTCGTGCAGGACCGGGGAATAATTCTGCTGGCTGAGGTAGGCGGAGCCGCAGAAGGCTTCGACCAGACGGCCGATGGTGGCGCTGCCGATTTCAATGCGTCCGTTTGCGCTGAGCGCTTCGGCGCGCGACTGAATCAGCGCGGAAACGTCCGTGGGGGAAAGCGTCAGACCCAGAGGCTCCGTTTTTTCATTCAGGCTTAAAAGCTGGGCGGCGGCGGTCGGGTCGGAAAACAGGTCGAGAGAAAAGACGGCGGATAGGCGGCTGTCCAATCAAAAATCCCCTTAAAAAAATATTTTTTAAAAATCTATTGACAAACGGAAATGAATGTGCTAAACTATAAACAGTATTATGAGAATAGTATATATGTTCGCCATTCAACAGTATACCATTGATTCGTAAAAGAGTCAATGGTTTTTTTATGCTCATTTTTACTGATATAAACAAAAGGAAACGGCGGGGCAAGAGATCTATTAGGGGGATCCCGTCCCGCCGTTCCTTCGGCAAGACGCAAAAAAACGCCGCACACGGATGACTCACCCATATACAACGTTCTACATCAAAGCGCACGGATATTATCAACGAACCTCTGTACAAAAACCGAAAGAGGCGGTATAATAATAACCGCAATGTGCTGATTATTCAGTTGCCTATGGAGGGTGTTTCTCCGTAAGCAGGGGGCGGGGTGCTGTAACACTCCGTTCCTGCATTGCGCTTTTTATTGCGCCTTACAAGGGCATTATAGCGCGTTTTTTCCCGTAACGCAAGAGGAAATGTAAAAATATGACAGTTTATCAATGGAAAACCGGCGCCGGGAGTGTCTTCCGGCGCCGGTTTTATTACAAAACCCCCTCCCGCTGAACTCCTCTTGCGCATCACCGATTGAACTTATTGAAGAGCAGGAATGCGAAAGGGGGCGGGGACGGGCATAGCCGAAAATCCGGCCGCGCGGTCAGTAGCGGTCCAGATCGCGCTGCAGCCGTTCCACATATCTTCCGGCATGAACGCCGTCCATCAGCGCGTGGTTTGCCTGAATGGAAAAAGGCAGGAGCGTTTTTTCACCGTCCTTAAAATATTTTCCCCAGGCGATGCGCGGAATGGAATCGTCCCTGTCCAGCGCGATGGGATGCGTCACCTGCGTAAAGGAGAACCAGGGAACGCAGGTGATGTAGAGCACGTCGTCGCGCTCTTCCTGTTCCGGATCCATAAACGTCTTTTGCGCGGCGGATCTGCGCGACGCTTTTTCCGAAAAGGAGCAGATATCTTCCGTTAAATCGACTCCTACGCACTTGAACAGGTCGCTGTCCCTGTCAAGATCGGTAAAGGAGGGGTGTACTTTGTCGTGAAGAACCACCCGTCCCCCGCGGATGCGGCAGCGGAATTCGGGTATTTCGTTCGCCGCCCGGGTCGCGGCGAAGCCCATCGCGTAGTAGAAGGAAAGGCGGCGCTCCTTCACAAAGGGCAGAAATTTTGTGATATCTAAATTCAGGCTGACGCTGAACATGGGATATTCCATTTTATAAAAATGCCGGAAATGCTCTTTCCTGGGCCATGTTTCCATATTGATGTATTCCACTTTCATCCCTGCTTCCCTAAATCCTGTTTGAAAAAATCAGCAAACCGCAGTCCCGGCCAAGGGCTGTGCCGGCTGGCGTAAAAATGCCCGGAATACGGCAAAATTCAATCCTGCCGTAAAATCGCCCGGTAGATTTCGCCTTTTTTGAAACCGGTCCCGGCGGCGGCCTGTCTGGCGGCGTCCGAGGCCGAGAGGCCGTCTTCCATATATCTCTTCGCGAAGGCGACGCCGTCCTCCAGTGTAAACGATTCCTGCTCCTTTTGGGGCGCGCCCTCGATCACCAGCACAAATTCCCCCTTCGCGCCGCCGTCGGCATAGCGCGCGGCGGCTTCGGAAAGGGTGGTGCGGATGACCTCCTCGTGAATCTTCGTCAGTTCGCGCACCAGCGCGATGCGCCGGTCGCCCCACGCCGCGAGCATGTCGCTCAGGGTGGTGGAAAGCTTGTGCGGCGCTTCGTAAAAAATCATGGTGCGGGTCTCGCTTCTGACTTCCTCCAGATGCTCCCGGCGGCTTTTCCTGCCGACGCTCAGAAAGCCCTCGAACGTAAAGCGGCCGGTCGGCAGCCCGGAAACCGCCAGCGCCGAAACGACCGCGCTCGGGCCGGGCACAACGTAAACCGGGATTCCGCGCTCCGCGCACTGGGCGACCAAAAGCTCCCCCGGGTCGGAAATGGCGGGCATCCCCGCGTCCGAAACGAGCGCGCAGGTTTCCCCCGCCTCGATGCGCGCGCAGATCACGTCCCCGCGCTCGCGTTTGTTGTGCTCAAAATAGCTGACCATCGGCTTTTTGATGCCGAAATGGTTGAGCAGCTTCAGCGTGACACGCGTGTCCTCCGCGGCGATGAAATCGGCTTCCCGCAGGGTTTCCGCCGCGCGCGGGGAAAAATCGGAGAGATTGCCGATCGGCGTGCCGACCACCATTAATTTTCCGCTCATGTTGCTGCCGCTCCTTTGTTCTGTGCGTATTCGCCGTAGATTGCGGCCATTTCCCCGGAATAGCCACCGCCGTCCTCGATCAGCAGGACGGGGTCTATCACCATGCCGGGTTTTCCGCCCCGGTTTGCCTGTAACAGGAAAAGCGACGGGGGCTTGTCCGCGCGCTGCTGCACCAGGCGCAGGCGTTTGGGCTCCAGCCCCGCGCTTCTCAGGTCCAGCAGGACGCCGCAAAGGCGCTCCGGGCGCAGGCAGCAGCAGAAGCGGCCGCCGAACCGGAGCAGGTACGCCGCGCTTCGGGCGATTTCCGCAAAGCTGCACGCAACCTCGTGCCGCGCGACGCGGCGGGACTCCTCCGGATTTTTCAGGCCCGCGCCCTCCTCCTTGTACGGCGGGTTGCAGGCGATGAGGTCGAGCCGGTTGGCGGGCAGGGCGGCCTTTTGTCTGATCATGGTCATGTCGCAGCAGAGCAGCCTGACCGTGCCGGTCAGGCGGTTCAGCTCCACGGAGCGGCGGGCCATTTCACAGGCCTCCCGCTGAATTTCCACGCCGTAAATTTTTTTCGGTTTTGCCTTCGCGCACCAGATCAGCGGGACGGCACCGCAGCCCGTGCCGAAATCCGCGCAGGTTTCGCCTGTTTTGGGCAGGGAAAACGACGCGAGCAGAATGGTGTCGGTATTAAAGCGGTGCGCCTGTGAAACGATCACCGAAATTTCGCGCGAAAGCGGTTCAAGGTGTTCATCGGGTAAAAGCATAAGGTCCCTCGGTTATCCCTGTTTTTATAAGATTCAAAGAATGACTGGCTTTCAAGAGTTTTGGCTGATTTCAGAGGTTTATTACATAAGAAAAAAGACGGCGCGCAACAACGCTCCGCCTTTCGTCCACATGTAAAATTATTCCTGTGCAGGAGCGCCTACGGGGCAAACATCCGCGCAAGCACCGCATTCTGTGCAAAGATCAGCGTCGATAACGTACTTGCCGTCACCTTCCGAAATTGCGTTTACAGGACAGCCTGCCGCACATGCGCCGCAGGAAATGCAGTCGTCACTAATTGCATATGCCATGGGAAAACACCTCCATATAAAATTACAACATAATTCTATCATAAATAACAAAAATTGCAACCGTAATCAGGCAAAAAATAAATTTAATCTTTTTCCAGTTTTTTCAGCTCTTCCAGCTCGCTGCGGTCAATATTGACCTGTCCGCCCTTGATCAGCTTTACCTGGCACACCTTAAAGGTCTGGGGTGCGGCGTCCGGCGCGGAGTCAAGGCGCACCTGCAAAACACCGGTCAGCATGTTCAGGTCGGTAACGGTGCCCTTGCCGGCCGGCGTGGTCACGATGGAGTTTACGCTTGGGGTGGAGCGGATCAGGTCCTGATAGGCCTCCTGCTCGTATTTCAGGCAGCACATCAGGCGCCCGCAGGTGCCGGAAATTTTGACCGGGTTCAGGGAAAGGCCCTGCTCCTTGGCCATCTTGATGGAAACCGGCTGAAACCCGCCCAAAAAGGTCGAGCAGCAGAACGGCCGGCCGCAGATGCCCAGCCCGCCGAGCATTTTCGCCTCGTCGCGCACGCCGATCTGGCGCAGCTCGATTCTGGTGCGGAAAACCGACGCCAGGTCCTTGACCAGCTCGCGGAAATCCACGCGCCCGTCGGCGGTAAAATAAAACAGGATTTTGGTGTTGTCAAAGGTGTATTCCACGTCCACCAGCTTCATTTCCAGCTTGTGGGCCGCTATTTTCTTCAGGCAGATCTGAAAAGCCGTTTTTTCCTTCGCGGCGTTTTCCTCCATCTTTTTCAGGTCGTCCCTGGTGGCGACGCGGATCAGCTTTTTCAGCGGCTGCACAATGCCTTCGTCGCTGATCCGGCGGTTTTCCATCGCGATTTCGCCGCATTCAATTCCGCGGGCGGTTTCCACGATGACCATATCGCCCTGCTTCAGTGTATTCCCGTCGGGGTCAAAATAGTATATCTTGCCTACATTTTTAAAACGAACGCCAATTACTTCGGCCATGGGAACCTCCAATATCATAAAATAGGGACTATCTTCCGGCGCCGGCGCGCAGATTCGCGCACAGAGCCGTTACCAGCAGCGCCGCGTTTGCGTTCAGGTCGAGCGCGCGCTGCGCTTTCTGCACTTCGTCCAGCAGGGAAAGAAGCTTTTCGCGGGTCAGTCCCGCGCCGAGAGCCGCCGCCGCTTCCCTTTGACCGGAAAGGCAGACGTTCCCGCCCGAACGAAGCACCGCTGCGTCGCGCAGAATCAGCCCGAGCTGGGGCAGGACGGCGCGCAGCCTGTCTTTATCTTTTGAAAGATCCGCCGTCAAATACAGCAGGTCCGTTTCGTTTGCGGCGGTGATCGCCGCCGCCAGTTTTTCCATATACGCGGGGTCGGCATCCGTTTCCGCGCGCGCGCCCTCCAGCGAAAAAATCTGCGCGCGCGAGCGCACGGTGGGCAGGAGCGCCGAAGCGCTCACGGCCGTCAGCAGGAACAGCACGTTTTCGGGCGGTTCCTCAAAAACCTTTAACAGGGCGTTTTGGGAGATCTCGCTCATATTCTGTACGCCGTAAAGGGCGTAAACCTTGGTCTGCGCTTCATGGGGCCGGATGTACGCGTCCGAGCGGATCCGGCGGATTGCGTCGATGGGAAAGGCGCGCGGGTTCGCGTCGCCGTCCAGCGTGAGAATATCGGGGTGGGAACCGGCCTGCGCTTTGACGCAGCCCGGACAGCCGCCGCAGGGACGGGTTTCGCCGGAGCACACGGCGGCCTGGGCCAGCATCGCGGCAAGGGCGTTGCGCTCCTGCGCGGGACCTTCCAGAATGATCGCGTGCGCAAGCCGGCCCTCGCCGAACGAGAGCGCAAGCTGCTTTATGATTTCCTCATTGCCGGAAAATCCGCCGATACGAAGACTGGTCATACCTTCTCAAATCGGTCCACGCTTAAAACGAAAATGGTCGACCCGCCGACGGTGACTTCGACGGGAAACGAAGAATACATGCCGACGTCCATGGTTGTCGTGCTCGGGACAAGCTGGGTGCGGCGGCTGCTTTGCTTTGCAATGATGGAGATGACCTGATCGACCTTGTCATCCTCCGTGCCTACGATGAAGGTGGTGTTGCCCGCCATTAAAAAACCGCCGGTCGTTGCAAGCTTGGTAACGGAAAAACCGTCCTTGGTCAGCGCCGCGGAAACCATGCCGCTGTCGTCGTTGCTCACAATCGCAAGTACCAGTTTCATAATGAATCCCTCCACTTTTATCATTCAACGGAAAGAACAGATATCCAAATCTGATTCCAACAGCAATATTCAAAATCCGCGAAAATGTTTTCCGTTTCGCTTTTCCGCTTAATTTGTTTGATTCCTGTTTTATTATTTTAGCACTTTTATTGAAAAAAAGCCATACCCCTGTAAAAACCGGAGAACATCTTTTGTAATTTCCTCCCCGGGCATCACGACGGGGACGCCCGGCGGGCAGGGGCACGCGGCCTGCGCCGCGACTCTGCCCAGCGCGTTTTCCAGCGGAACCGTCTCCGCGGCGGAAAAAACGGCCTCGCGCAGACCGGCTTTTACAGGGGGCAGGGGAGGAAGCTCCGGCGTTACGGGAAGCGGGGACCGCGCCGGAAGCAAATCGATTGCGTCCCTTAGACGGGCGAAATCGCTTTCCGTATTGAACGGAGTCGCAATGAACACCACATGGGCGCCGTCGGCGTACTCCGGCTCCACGCCCGCGCCGCGGAAAATCTCCGCCGCCGCGCTACCCGAAAGGCCGATGGAGGCGGTGTCCAGCGTGATGCGCGTCGGGTCCGACGGGCCCGACGGCAAGGAAAGACCGTGTTCGAGCGCGGCGAGCCTGATTTTCTGAACGCGCTGCTGCAGGGCGGCGTATTCGCCTTTGTGCGCTTCCAGCCACGCGCGTGCCAGATCGAGCGAAGCCATTACCGCGTAGTTGGGGCTGGTGGAGCCGAAAAGCGCCATGGCGTCCTTGGCCCCGTCCGCGAACCGGCTGTCCGCGATATGGAGCCACGCGCCGCCGGTCAGCACATTCAGCGTTTTGTGCGCGGAGCAGGCGGTCATGCTCGCGCCGAGGGCGAGCGGATGGAGCACGGGGTCGGTGAACATCAGGTGCGCGCCGTGCGCGTTGTCCACAAGAAGCGGAATATCCGCCTGTCTGCAGGCCCGCGCGATCGCGGGAATGTCCAGCAACTCCCCGTAGTAGTTGGGGCTGGTGACATAGACGGCCTTTGCGTCCGGATTGCCTTCCACGGCGGAGACGATTTCCCCGGGCGGCGCCCAGACCGGCTGAATGTCCAGCAGCGCCATGGCGTTGACCGCGCTGCGGTGCAGCACCCGGGAGCAGACGACCTTTCCGCCATCCGGCGCGGCGAGCCGGAACATGGCCTGGATGCACAGGGTGCAGCCGCCCGCGGAAATGCAGGTGCGCCCGGCGTGAAACAGCTTTGCGGCCAGACGCTCGGCCTCCAGGATCGGGCCGTCCGCCTCAAACAGGCTGTCCGTGTCCGGCAGCTCCGTAAAATCCAGGGAAAATAGATCCTGCGGCAGAGAGAGGGGGTTGTTTTTATGGCCCGGCGTGTGGAACGAGGCGCGGTTTAAGTCCCTGTGGTTCACAAGCGCGGTATAAAGCGGAGTCGGCATAGACTTTTCTCCTTTAACTGAAAGGCCGCACGGCGCAAGCCGTGCGGCCTCAGGCGGTCGATAAAATCGCGCAACGGCAAAATTGTAAAAACAATTTTGCCGCAGCCTGATTATTTTCCCTGATAGGTTTTGCTCGGCAAATCGTCCTCATAAATAAAATCCGCGACGGTTTTCTGGCATTTTTCAAGGTCGGGCACCAGCACGTCCGCGGGGGAACCGCCGATGGAGACCCGCTGAGAGGTATATTCGTTGTTCGCCGGAATGCGGTTCTGGCTGACGGGATAATTCAGGTAGGTCAGCGCGTTCGTCGCCATATTCAGCACTTCGTTTTTTGTCATATTGGTGGTAACAAGGGGAAGAATATCGTACAGCGCCTGATTGATGGTTCCGAGGTTCGCTGTTTTGAATTTGTTGACGATGCTGGAAAAAACCTTGCGCTGGCGCTCGGTGCGCTCAAAGTCGTCGCCGATGGCACGGATACGGGAATAGTAGAGCGCCTGCTTGCCGCTCAGCAGGAAGGTGCCGGCGGACAGGTTGCGCCGGGGATCGCCGGAGTTCTGGTTGATCAGCTTCGCTTCGCCGGAGGTGATGGTCATGGTCACGCCGCCGAGCTTGTCCACAATTTTGGAGAAGGACGCGTAATCGATCAGTACGAACCGGTCGATATCGGTGCCGAAGTTCGCTTCAATGGTGGAGACGGAAAGCTGCGGGCCGCCCGTTGAATAAGCGACGTTCAGGCGCTGGCTGCCGTGGCCGGGGATCGCGACGTACATGTCACGCATAAAGGAGGTCAGCTTCAGCTTCTTGTGGCGGGAATCGACCGAAACCATCATCATGCTGTCGCTGCGGCCGGGGTCGTTCGGCTGGTAATCGTCCACGCCCATGACCAGAATATTGGTGATGGCGTCGTCGTGGTACAGCCCGCCCAGAACGCCCGCCTGCGCGCTGGTGTCGCCGCTGGCGGTTCCCTCCTGGAAAATCGGGGCGGTTTCCACCTTGGAAACCGGGTCCTCCAGCGGGACAAAATTGATCCTTCCGAGCATCTGGTCGGCATAAACGCAGCCGACGCCGGAAATCAGAAGGACGACACTCAAAAATAAGATCGCTATATTTCGGATGAGAGCTTTTTTACTTTTGCCCTTATTCGGGCTTTTCTTTGTTTTATTCACAACATCAGTCCTCAATCGACATTTTTTAAAGTAATAACCGCTATATTATAACCCCTTGCGGAAAAAGAATAATTTTTTAAAAGAACAATTTTGTAAACAGAATATGGAAGTTCAGTCCTGTTCATCCAGTGTCAGAGCGTAAGAGGGCAGGAATTCCGCGACGAAGCAGTCGGCCTCCGGCAGGTGGAGATCGCTTACGGTCCGGCGCAGGGAGGCTTCCGCCTTGGTAAATTCGGAATTGCCCATCCCTTTTTCCTCCATGCATTTGATGACGGCGGAAAGCTTGTCTGCGGCTTTGACAAGCGGCAGAAGTTCCCGGTCGCCCTCCTGCGCCGCGGTGAAGACGGATTCGTAGCTTGGCCTCAGATCGTCCGGCAGAAGGCTGAGAAGCTTTTCCTGCGCGACGGTTTCGACCTCGCGGTAGGCGGAGCGGAGGTTCGGGTTGAAGTATTTGACCGGCGTGGGCAGGTCGCCGGTGATGATTTCCGCCGCGTCATGGTAGAGCGCAAGCAGAGCCGCGCGCTCCGGGCTGACATGGCCGCCGAAGCGCGTATTGCGCAGCACGGCCAGCGCGTGGGCGATGACCGCGGTTTCAAAGCTGTGTTCGCTCAGGGTCTCGCTGCGGGTGTTGCGCATCAGCCCCCAGCGGCAGATGTATTTCATGCGCGACAGCATCGCATAAAAATGAAACATTGTATTTTCCCCTTTATTTTTTATATTTTACAGACCATGCGGTCGGCAGTCGCCTGCGGTGGCGCTCTCAGACAGTTGTATGTTGAATCGACGGCAGATGCTCCCGGGGGACTCCTTCCGTCGCACCAAGCGCGGACCATGCGGTCGGCACGCGCCTACGGCGGCGCTCTCAGACAGTTGTATGTTGAATCGGTTTTAGAGGACCCCGAAACAAATCCCTCTAAGAGGGAGGCGGGGGTTCGACCTTTTTAGGCTCCCCCAAGGAGAGGGCCAAGTCCTGCCTTCCCGTATCCTTCGTCAATGAAAACCAAAACGGTATCGTGCCACACAAAGGTACTTTGGGGATACCCCGGGGGTGCAGGGGGATTTTATGGAACCCTCTCGCCGGGAATTAAAAATCCCCCTGCGCGTACTTTGCCTACTTTCGTACAAGAACCGAAAGTAGGGGCCTGCCCGGCCTGAGGGCAGAGCTGACGATCAACTCCCACTTGCGGTAATGCGGACCATGCGGTCGGCACGCACCTACGGCGTATTCGACGTCCTTCTTTACGACATTATAACCAATATAATAACAAACGGTAAATATTGCAAGAAACAGTCCTGTAATTTTTAAATTCGCTTTGTTCAGACAAAACCGTGTGATATAATATGTTAATCAGGAATATGGGGGCGACGGTTTGACAGGTGTGCTGACCCGCAAAGGGAGACAAAATTATTATTGGAAGGCCCTGCTTTACGGCATGGGAATAGCTTTTCTCTTTTTCATACCTTTTATTATTTTTGATAACGGTTATTTTTTGTTTTACGGCGACTTCAACGTACAGCAGGTTCCGTTTTACCAGATGTGCCACGACGCGGTGCGCAGCGGCAATATCGGCTGGAGCTGGACGACCGACCTGGGCGCCAATTTTATCGGCTCCTATTCGTTTTACCTGCTGGGCAGCCCGTTTTTCTGGCTGACCATCCCGTTTCCCAGCTGGATGGTGCCGCACCTGATGGGCCCGCTGCTGATCCTGAAATTCGGCTGCGCTTCCCTGACGGGCTTTCTCTATCTGAAAAGGTACGTCAAAAATCCGGATTACGCGGTCATCGGCGGAATGCTGTACGCGTTTTCGGGCTTTTCGGTCTACAATATCTTTTTCAACCACTTTCATGAGGCGATTATCTTTTTCCCGGTGATGCTCTGGGCGCTGGACGAATATATCTACACCCGGCGGCGCGGAATCTTCGCGGTGACGGTGTTCGCCTGCTGCTTTGTCAATTACTATTTCTTTGTGGGACAGGTTGTTTTCACACTGCTTTACGGGTTTACCCGTCTTTTGACCGGCAACTGGAAAATCACGCTCAGGGATTTCCTGCTGATTATCTGCGAGGCCGTGATCGGCGTCCTGTGCGCCGCCGTCCTGCTGGTGCCGACCATCCTGGCGGTGATCCAGAACCCGCGGGTGGACAACCCGCCCGAGGGCTGGAACGCGCTGCTCTACGACTGGAACCAGCGCTATGTCCACATTTTAGAATGCTTCTTCTTCCCGCCGGATATTCCGGCCCGGCCCAACTTCACCCCGAAGTCGGAAGCAAAGTGGGCTTCGCTCGGCGCGTGGCTGCCGCTGTTCAGCATGACCGGGGTCATCGGCTTTTTGCGCATGCACAGGGAGCACTGGCTGAAAAAGCTGCTGGGGATCCTGTTCCTGATGGCTTTTATTCCGATCCTGAATTCCGCGTTCCAGCTTTTCAACGCGTCGTATTACGCGCGCTGGTTCTATATGCTGACCCTGATGATGAGCCTTGCGACGGTGATCTCGCTCGAGAGGGAGTGCATCGACTGGAAAAGTTCCATCAAGTGGACGACCGGCATCACGCTGGGAATCGCGCTGCCCATCGGGCTGATGGTGACCACGACGCAGCAGGACGGGCAAAAGGTGACTTCCTTCGGACTGGAGGATTACCCCACCCGTTTCTGGACGTATGTGGCGATCGCGCTTTTAAGCCTGACCCTGCTGACGATTCTCTTTAAATGGTACCGCCGCGACAAAGAACTGTTTATCCGTCGCTGTATGGGCGGGGTGGCCCTGATTTCCGTTCTGTATTCGCTGTTTTTCATCGCGCTGGGGAAAACCCAGAGCGACGACGCCCACCGGGAGCTGATTCCCTATTCTCTCAACGGAGGGAAAGACATCCGGCTGCCCGACACCAAAAACTGCCGTATCGACGTTTACGACGGCATGGACAATCAGGCCATGTACTGGCAGATTCCGACGATCCAGGCGTTCCACAGCATCGTGCCGGGTTCCATTATGGATTTCTACCCGTCCATCGGCGTTCAGCGCGACGTGGGTTCGCGGCCGGAGGCCAAGTATTACGGCCTGCGCGGGCTGACCAGCTGCCGGTGGCTGTTTGACTCGGTACAGAGCGGCAAGAATTTCGCGGGGGACGAGGGTGGGGATACCCCGGCGATGCCCGGCTGGACGTTCTACGCGGCGCAGAACGGCTTCAATATTTACGAGAACGACTATTATATCCCCATGGGGTTCAGTTACGATTCCTATATTACCCGCGCGGAATACGAGCAGGTGGACAAGGAAAGCCGGCATCTGCTTCTGCTGAAAACGCTGGTGCTGGAAAACGACGACGTGCAGAAGTACGCCGGGATTCTTCCCCATGACGACGATTTCCTGTCCGGCGAATTCACGCAGAGCGCCTATTTTGAGGACTGCCTGAACCGGAAGTCGGAAGCCTGTTCCTCTTTTGAGCGGGACAACAGCGGCTTTACCGCAAAAATGACCGCGGACAAGGAACGGCTCGTATTTTTCAGCGTTCCCTGGGAAGGCGGCTGGAGCGCGCAGGTCAACGGCAAACCGGCGGAAATCGCCAAGGTAAACGTCGGGTTCATGGCGGTGAAGGTGCCGGCCGGGGAGTCGGTCGTCCGCTTTGACTACGCGACGCCGGGCCTGAAGCTGGGCGCGGCGGTATCCGCGGGCGGCGCGGCGCTGTATCTGGTATTTTATCTTGTAACCCGGGCGTATGACAAAAGGAAGCCGCGCAAGCGGAAAACGTACCGGATCAAATACGAAGAGCTCCCGGCGGAAGGGCAGACACCACCGCCCGAAGCGCCGGAAACCACACAATGACGACCTTATCGGAGGGAATTATGCCTACTGTATATTTGGTGATACCCTGCTATAACGAGGAAGAGGTTTTGCCGGAAACGGTGAAACGGCTGACAATCAAAATGAATTCCATGATCAAGGCCGGGCGCGCCGACGGAAAAAGCCGGATGCTCCTTGTGGACGACGGCAGCCGCGACCGCACCTGGGAGCTGATCAGCGGGTACTGCGAAGAAAATACGCTGGTCAGCGGGATCAAGCTCGCGCACAACCGTGGCCACCAGAACGCGCTTCTGGCGGGGCTGATGACCGCGAAGGAGTACTGCGACTGCGCAATCAGCCTGGACGCCGACCTGCAGGACGACATTGAGGTGCTGGACCAGTTTGTGGACAAGTTTACCGACGGCTGCGACGTGGTCTACGGAGTGCGCAACAAGCGCGAGACGGACACGACTTTTAAGCGCACCACCGCGCAGGGCTTTTATAAATTCATGAAGGTGCTCGGGGTGGACGTCGTCTATAACCACGCGGATTACCGGCTGATGAGCCGCCGCGCGCTGGACGCGCTGAGCGAATACAAAGAGGTCAACCTGTTCCTGCGCGGGATCGTGCCGCTTATCGGCTACCGCAGCGACTACGTGTACTACGACCGGAACGAGCGCTTTGCGGGCGAGTCGAAGTATCCGCTGAAAAAAATGCTTTCTTTCGCACTGGACGGCATCACGTCCTTCAGCGTAAAGCCGCTGAAAATGATCTCCACCCTGGGGATCGTCCTGTCCCTGCTGAGCATTCTGGGACTGATCTACGCGCTGGTTTCGTATTTTATGGGCCTTGCGGTCGCGGGCTGGACGGCGATCGTCTGTTCCATCTGGCTGCTCGGCGGCATCCAGCTGCTGTGTCTTGGCGTGGTGGGCGGCTACGTCGGCAAGATCTACAGCGAAGTCAAGGCAAGGCCGCGTTTCCGGATCGAGGAATTTAAAAAATAGCCCGGATTTTACGGAAAAAGGAAGATTTTGGCCGGTAAAAAAATTGCCCCGGAAAGGAACCGGTAATATTACCCGGGAAATTTTCAGGATATCAGAAAGCGGACAGGGTTTCCTGCCCGCTTGTTATTTTAGAAGGATGCGCGTTTCCCCGGGGTTCAGGCTGATGAGCTTGGCCGAAATGCGCGGATGCTTGAGCTGCTTGCGCACCATGTCGCGCAGCACCTGGCCGCTGTTGTAGCCGTGAATGACGCGGATTTCCGAAATGCTTTTGTCCGCGCGGGTCAAAAGCTGCTCCAGGCCGCGTTTGGCCTCGCCGGCGGTCATGCCGTGAATATCCACTTCCAGTACGCTGCCGTGTTTTGTCTGACGCATTGCTTTCCCAACCCGCTTTTCTTATGGAATCGTCTTTATGGCTATTATACCACAGCTGCGGCGCGCTGTTGTGGCGTATTTGTAAATTGGCGAACGGGTATCCTCATCGCGTGCGATTATGATCCCATCAATCTGAAAAAAAGGAAGCGTCCGGAAAGTCAAAAACAGGGATGGACGATCGGGCCCTTTATGCTATAATAAAGAGAACGGGAGGGATTCGGAGTGAAGGTTGTCGATCTGAGAAACGTCTTTGCAAGCTGTAACGACGTGCTGATTGAAATCAGCGATCATTTCATTTATTATGCAGAAGAGAAGAGAGAGGAAGGCCACAACAACCTCTTTATTCTGGAATATAACCGCGTCACGCGCCGTGAGCGGATCATCGCGAACTATTTTCTGAGCAATCCGGCTTTTGTACAGCATTTCTTCAGCTTTCCGGAAGACATCATCGTCGTGATGGAAAGCGGGGAAAGCGATGCCTGGATTTTACGGATCGACAAGCGCACGGGCGCGGAAAGGAACATGGCCACGCTGAACTTTATCGGCGGGTTTTCGGACTGCACCGCTCTGGATGAAAGCCACCTGATGATTTATACCAAAGAGAACGCGCGGCACCGGGCGCTGTTTGAGGACTACAAAAAGCTGACCGGTTTTGAAAAAGTGGCGTATCTTTACGATATTGACGATGAAAAGTACTATTACGTGCGCGACCCGCGCGTCTGTACCGCGGACAGCGCCGGGCTTATCACCTACGAGGCGGACGGGCAGAGACAGCTTCTGGTTTTGCAGCCGCACGGCGACGAGGCGGAAAAGGAGCATTGCTACCGGAACATGCGCTGGCTGGGCGACAATATCAACGACAACGTCTGGCTTTGCCCGCTGTTCGACTTTATTGTCGCCGTCAAGACCGGGGAGGAGCGCGCCCCGCTGGAGCTGATCCTGAGCGCGGGGACCCCGGGGCTGGTGCGTTTTGCGGGAATGGACGGCGGCAGCCTGTATTTCCGGGTCAAGTATTTTCCGACCGGCGACCAGAGAATCTGTGCTTACGACAAGACGACGGGAAAAAAGTCGATTGTGGCGGAGCTGAATCTGAAGGAGGACGAGGCCCCCGCCATGTTCAGCATCGACGGCAACGGCGCGCGGGTCTACCGGATTACGGAGGAAGAGGACGGTTACCGGGTGGACGGCGTGCTGAATTCCGAAATCCACACGCGGTACAGCAAGGAGCTGGGGGAGTTTTTCGCCTGTGTGGACGACCGGTTTATCCTGGCCCGCTATGTTCTTGCGGACGACAGGGATTCCTTTGAGTTCAATTCGGTATTTGACGTGCAGACGGGGACCCAGAAAAGCTATGAGTGCAGCTGCGCCGTACAGGGCGGCACCGTGGTGCTGTACTGACGGGCGAACTCCTTGCCTCCCTCTTTGAGGGAGGTGTCGCGCTTGGCGCGACGGAAGGAGTCTCCCCGGGAGTTCCTCTTTTGATTCAATAGATAACTATCTGCGAGCATCGCCGCAAGTAAGAGTTGATCGTCAGCTTCGCCCTCAGGCCGGGCGGGCCCCTACTTTCGCTCTTGTCCGAAAGTAGGCAAAGGACGCGCAGGGGGATTTTGAATTCCCGGCGGGAGGGTTCCATAAAATCCCCCTGCACCCCCGGGGTATCCCCAAAATGTCTCTATGTGGCACGGTACCTTCATGGTTTTCATTGACGGTAAAGACGGTAGATATAGAAAAGAAAAGGGCGAGGACAGAAGCTTCTGTCTGCGCCCTTGATTTGTTTTAGCTGTTTATTTGGACGATGCGGCGCTTGCCGCTGAGGCGGCCGCCGAAGAGGCCGGGGCGGAAGAAGTTGCCGCTGCGGAGGAAGTCTTGGTCTCAAACATGGAAGGCTTATAAGAATCGATCGCCTTCTGGTTCAGGGTAACGTTGGTGTACGCCGCCGCTTCCTTTTCGATTTCGTCGGAGTATTCCTGACCTTTCAGCTGGGCCAGAATGGAGTTGCGGGTGCTTTCGGTACCGAGCTGCCCGGTGGTTTTCTTGGTGACGTCGTTCTTCATCGCGACCATATAGGTGCCGGAGATTTCCGCCGCCTTGACCTCGCCCGGCTTCATGGAAGAGAAGAGGGAAATGAAATCCGTCGGGAAACCGGAGTTGCTGTCCAGAATTTCAGTGCCGGACTGAAGCTGGTCGGTCGTCTGTTTGGAAGAGGTTTTATAGGCGTCGGCAGCCTGCTGCATGGTCATTTTTCCGGCCTTGATGTCCGCCGCGTAGCCGTTGAACTCTTTTTCCAGCGCGGCCTGTTCGGCTTCCGTGATCATCACCGTGCTGCCGTTGGCGTCGGTGCTGTAAAGCGGCTTGAGGAAATAGGAATAGTCGGTGTAGTTCTTCTCAAAATAGGCTTTCAGGTCGGCGTCGGAAACTTCCTTTTTGCCGCCCTTGCCGTAGAGAGCCGTAAACACCTTCTGGTATTTGGTGTAATAGTCCGAATACGCGAGATTGAACGAATTCTTTGAGATGCCGTATTTTTCAAGGGTGGAGCTTGCCTGCGCCCACTGGGAATCCGTGCTGGAGCTGATGGACTTCGTCTCGTCCGCGGTCAGGGAAAGGCCGAGCTCCTTCATTTTATCGTTCATCACAAAGAGCATCTTTGTGGAATTCAGCGCTTTTTCCTTTATATAGGCTTCCGCGTCCTTGCCGTCGATCTTCTGTTCCAGAAGCGGCTTCGACGTGTCCGTCGCCAGGGATTGCGCATTCTGGTAAGCATAATACAGATTATAGATATATACTCCGATAGGAGCGGTCAGGCTGTCGTTTTTCATCGCCCAGCTTTTGTCGCTTTTACACGCGGTCATGCCCGCTATCATGGCGACGGCCAGCACTGCGGCGACCACCTTTTTCGACTTCTTTAACATAACTACCTCCATGCGCTTGTGCGCAGCCAAATTTGAACAGGTGCCGGGCCTCGTCTGTCAACAAGACCTGATTCAAGTTTCACCAGATTATTATACTCTTATCCGTCCGGCTTGTCCAGTACGCCGCCCGGCGATTTTGTGAAGGTTGTGTGAAACCTTGGTGGAAAACCGGTGAGTTTTTGCGCGGTATGACGTTATTCCCGGATCGTGTTGAGGATTTCGGTCAGGGTGTCCAGCGGGGTGGCGCCCGGAAGGATTTTGACGCTGATGTACGGTTTCGCTCCGGCGTTCAGCATCACGCGGGAACGTATGGAGGAAATGAGGGAACCGACCTGCTTCATGTCGATGTTTGTCTTATAAAGGAGCAGAACGTCGTTCTGCTGCTTGATCTCATAAATGCCCAGCTGGGAGGCGAGGTTGCGCAGGAGCGCGACCTCGATCAGGCCGTTCACGCTCTCCGGCGGGTCGCCGAAGCGGTCGATCAGCTCGTCGGTCACGTCGAGCGCGTCCTCGCGGGTGCGGATGTCCGCGATGCGGCGGTAAATCTCCAGCCGCTGGCTGAGGTTGGAAATGTAGCTTTCCGGGATATGGGCCTGAATCTGCATATCCACCAGGCATTCCCGGTCGTACTCGGGCGGGGCTTCGCCCTTCTCGCGGCTGATCGCCTCCGCCAGCAGGTGCAGGTACATGTCGTAGCCGACGGCTTCCATATGGCCGTGCTGCTCGCCGCCCAGAATGTTCCCGGCGCCGCGGATTTCAAGGTCGCGCATGGCGATTTTGAAGCCGGAGCCGAATTCCGTGAACTCGCGGATGGCGGAAAGCCGCTTCTGGGCGATTTCCGTCAGCACCTTGTTGGGCGTAAAGGTCAGGTAAGCGTAGGCGCGGCGGCTGGACCGCCCCACGCGGCCCCGGATCTGATGAAGCTGGGAAAGGCCCATCCGGTCCGCGTTTTCAATAATCAGCGTGTTGGCGTTGGGCACGTCCACGCCGGTTTCAATAATCGTCGTGCAGACGAGCACGTCGATTTCGTGCTCGATCAGGCGCCGCCAGACCTCGGAAAGCTCCTGCTCGTTCATCTTGCCGTGACCGAAGCCGATGCGCGCCTCCGGAATCTGCGCCTGCAGGCGGGCGGCGGTGCGCTCAATGGTGGCGACGTCGTTGTGCAGGTAGTAAACCTGCCCGCCGCGCCGCAGCTCGCGCCGGATGGCTTCGCTGATCAGGCCGCCGTCGTGCTCCAGCACGTAGGTCTGCACCGGGTGGCGGTCGTGCGGCGCCTCCTCGATCAGGCTCATGTCGCGGATGCCGGAGAGCGCCATGTTCAGCGTGCGCGGGATCGGCGTGGCCGAAAGGGTGAGGACGTCCACATTTTTGCACAGCGCCTTGAGCTTTTCCTTCTGCGCGACGCCGAAGCGCTGTTCCTCGTCGATGATGACCAGTCCCAGATCGCGGAATTTCACGTCCTTGGAAACAAGGCGGTGCGTGCCGACCACCATGTCGATCTCCCCGCGCTTCAAACGCCGCAGGATTTCCTCCTGCTGCTTCGGCGTGCGGAAGCGGGAAAGCAGCTCGATCCGGACCGGGAAGCCCTCCATGCGCTTGGTGATGGTCTGGAAGTGCTGCCACGCGAGGATGGTGGTGGGTACGAGCATGGCGCACTGCTTGGAGTCCGTAACGCACTTGAACGCGGCGCGCAGGGCGACCTCCGTTTTCCCGAAGCCCACGTCTCCGCACAGAAGCCGGTCCATGGGGGCTTCCCGCTCCATATCGCTCTTGATCTCGTCGATACAGCGGAGCTGGGCCTCCGTTTCGTCGTATTCAAAATGCGCTTCAAAATCGCGCTGCCACTCGTTGTCCTGCGGGAAGGCGTGTCCCTTCGCCTGCATGCGTTCGGCGTAGAGCTTCATCAGCTCCTTCGCCATATCCTTGACCGCCGCGCGGACCCTCGCCTTGGCCTTCTGCCATTCCGCGCCGCCCAGGCGGTGCAGCTTGACGGTCGCGTCCTCGCGCGGGCCGATGTATTTGGAAACCATGTCCAGCTGGGTCACAGGGACGTACAGGGTGTCGTTTTTGGCGTACCGCAGCTTGATATAATCCTTGACGATGCCGTGCATGTCGAGCTTGTGGATGCCCTCGAACACGCCGATACCGTGGGACGCGTGCACCACGTAGTCGCCGGGGGTCAGCTCCGCAAGGCTGTAGATTTCCTGGCTGTTCTTGCTGCGCCTGGCCTTTTTGGCGGGCGCGGTGATCAGGCGGCCGTGGGTGATCAGGCCGAAAAACGCGCCGGGGTATTCCAGCCCGGCGGAAAGCGCCCCGGTGGTGACTACAACGGTCCCGCGCTGGACGGTTTCCGGGTTTTCCACGTAACCAGCGGGCAGCCCGGCCGCCTGCAGGTCGGCGGCGGTGGTCCGCGCGCTGCGCTCGCTCCCGGCAAGCACCACACAGGCCCATCTGGTCGCCATCATGTTCTGCACGTCTTCGCTCAGAAGCTGGGTGCTGCCGCCCCAGACGGAAAGCTGCCGCGCGGTCATCCCGATCAGGGTGCGCACCGGCGTTTCGTAGCTGCCGCGCACAAAGGTGTCCAGATAGACCGCCCCACGCCGCTCGCACAGATCGAGCGCGTACGGCCAGTCCCCGCTGAAGGTATCCAGCCCGCGGCAGAGCGTGCCCTCCTGCAGAAGGTCCTTGACGTCCTCGCCCCACTGCCACAGCGTGCTGCGCATCCGCTCCTTGGACTTGACAGGCTCGCTGACGAACAGCAGGGTGCCGGGCTCCATATAGTCGAACAGGGTCGCCGTGGCGCCGTACAGCAGGGAGATATATTTATCCGCGCATCCGATGCGGACGCCGTTTTTTAGCTTTTCCGCCTGCTCCGTCAGAACGGTTTTGGCGGCGGGCGCCGTCTTTCCGCGCAGGGTGGACGCGTGTTTCATGATCTTGTCCGCAAGCAGCCCCGGGTTTTCGATCAGCGCTTCCACCGCGGGGGCGATGACGAGCTGCTCCGCGGTTTCCGTGCGGCGCTGGGTTTCGAGGTCGAACAGGGAAATCGTGTCGATTTCGTCGCCCCAGAACTCCACGCGCGCCGGGCTGGGCGCGTCCGGGGTGAAGATGTCCAGGATGCCGCCGCGTTGGGAGAACTGGCCCGTGCCGTCCACCTGGACGGCGCGCTCATACCCGCAGGCGGTCAGGGCGGCAAGCACCCGCTCCATGGAGACGGTATCGCCCGCCTTCAGCGTGACGGTGCGTTTTTTCAGCTCGGCGGGGGGGATGGTGTACTGGAGCGCCGCGTCCATACAGCAGACGACCGCGTCGCACGCGCCGTTCAGCGTCTGCTCCAGCACCTGTAGGCGCTGATGCTCGTACTCGTGGCTGCTGCCCGCGGTGTCGCGGAAATTGAAGTCGCGCACGGGGTAAAACAGCGGCCTCATGCCCATGGCGGCAAGGTCGTCGCACAGGCGCTGGGCCTCGTTTTCGTCGCCGGCAACAACAAAAGCCCTGCGTTTTGATTTTACGCAGAGCGAGTAAATGATATTTGCTTTATGGATTCCGGAAAGCCCGGTGACCGCCGCCGGCAGCGCAGAGGTTTTGACGGCGGCTTCAAGCTCCTGAAACTCCTTGAGGCCGCTGATGGCGTTGGTGAGAAATTTCATGAAATCTCCCTTATTCTGAAGGAATCGGAAAATCGTGCTTTTCCATTCTCTTCCTTGCTTCTCTATTATATGCGTTCGTTATGAATTATATTTGTTCATCGCTTCGGCGGCGTCTCCCCGAACCATCAGCTCCACGGAGGAGCTGGCGTGGTCGATCGCCTCGTACAGCGCCTTTCTGTCCGCTTCCGTCAATTTGGAAAGCACCCAGTCGGCAAGATCCCACTGGGGGTTCGGCTTTGCGCCCGTGCCGAGCTTGATGCGCGGGAAGCGGTCGCTCCCGCTCAGGTAGATGATGTTTTTCATGCCGTTCTGGCCGCCGTCGCTGCCCTTCATGCGGATGCGCATGCGGCCCGGCTCCAGCGAAACGTCGTCGAAAAGGACGATCACCTTTTCCGGGGGCAGCTTGTAAAAGGCCATGGCCTCGGTGACGCTCTGCCCGCTCAGGTTCATATAGGTGGAGGGCTTGAGCAGAAGAACTTTTTTCCCGCCGATCACGGCGGTGCCGGTCAGCCCCTTGAACCGGACGCGGTCGACCCGCGCCCCGGCCTTCTCCGCAATATAGTCCAGCGCCATAAAGCCCGCGTTGTGGCGCGTGCCCTCGTATTTGCCGCCGGGGTTGCCCAGACCGGCGACAATGTATTCGACCGGGCCGGCCGGCTCGGCGCTTCTTGCAAAGATGTTTTTAAACATGTTCCGTAACCTCGATCTGATATTTGGACCTGTCGGTCGGCAGGCGCCTACGGCGAGGCTTCCAATTAGCTTACATTAAATCGGGAGTGGATTGCTCCGAGACTCCCTCCGGCGCGCAGGGCGCGCCACCTCCCTCACAGAGGGAGGCGGGGGCTTGGCCTCTTTTGGCTCCCTCTTTGAGGGAGCTGGCAGGCGCGGCCTGACTGAGGGAGTTTAATCCCAGTTGCCGTACCTCCCGTCAATGAAAACCGCGAAGGTGATGTGCCACATAAAGACACTTTGGGGATACCTGGGGGTGCAGGGGGATTTTATGGAGGACTCCCGCCGGGAATTCAAAATCCCCCTGCGCGTACTTTGCCTACTTTCGTACAAGAACCGAAAGTAGGGGCCCGCCCGGCCTGAGGGCAGAACTAACGATTAGAAAAAAGAATACGGAGACGTGAGATATTTCCGAGAAAACTCCCTTCGTCGCGCCGGGCGCGGACCATGCGGTCGGCACTCGCCTACGGCGGCGCTCTCAGACAGTTGCATGTTGAATCGGTCTTGGAGCACTCCGAAACAAATCCCTCAAAGGGGGAGGTGGGGTTCGGCCCCTTCCCCGAGGGGACTCAGGCGCAGCCTGACTGAGGGAGTTCACCTAATAGAAACCCGACTGAAAAAGATTATAACTCGGCCCCGATTTTTGAAGGGGCCGCCACTTGGTGGGGGAGTTTAACATATGCCGGGGGAGGCCGTCCCTCCCTCCGGTGCCCCGCCCGATTCGGAACAGGGGGAAAGCAATGCGGCGGGACAGATTGCTCTGCCCCACCCGATATTGCGTTTTTTTATTTATCAGACAAACATGGGGGAAACGGGCTTGTCTTCGTAAATCCTCTCGATTGCCTCCGCGAACAGCGGGGCGACGGGCAGAATCGTAAAGTTGTCCAGATGCTTTTCGGGAGCGAGGGGGATGGTGTCGAGCAGGACGAGCTCCTTGATGGGGCTTTCCTGAATGCGCTCGATGGCCGGGCCGGAAAGGACCGCGTGGGTCGCGCAGGCGTTGACTTCCTTCGCGCCCTTGTCCATGATGGCGCTGGCCGCGTTGCAGAGGGTCCCGGCGGTGTCGATCATATCGTCGACGAGCACGACCTTTTTGCCCTTTACGTCGCCGATGATGTTCATGACCTCGCACACGTTGGCCTTCTGGCGGCGCTTGTCCACAATCGCGAGCGGGCAGCCGATGCGGGCGGCGAAATTGCGCGCGCGGGTAACGGAGCCCAAGTCGGGGGATACGATCACGTAATCGTCGGTTTCGTCGCCGATGCGCTCTTTCAGGAAAGAGGAGAGAATCGGCGCGCCGAGAAGATGATCCACGGGGATATTGAAGAAGCCCTGAATCTGGGGTGCGTGAAGATCCATGGTCAGCACGCGGTCTGCGCCGGCGGTGGTGATCAGATCGGCGCAGAGCTTTGCCGAAATCGGGTCGCGGGCTTTTGCCTTGCGGTCCTGACGGGCGTAGCCGAAGTACGGCATGACGGCGGTGATGCGCGCCGCGGAAGCGCGTTTCATCGCGTCGACCATAATGAGCAGCTCCATCAGGTTGTTGTTGACCGGGGCGCAGGTCGACTGGACAATGAAGCAGTCGGAACCGCGGACCGATTCAAAAAGAGATAGGGAAATTTCACCGTCGCTGAAGGTGGAAACCTCGCTCTTGCCCATCGGAAGGCCCAGACACTCCGAAATCTGTTTTGCTACGCGCTGGCTGGCGTTGGCAGCAAAAATTTTGATATCCTTGCCATGAAAGTTCATTTGCATATCCCCCTGTATTCTGTTGACTCAAACTATATTCTGGTTAATAACCGAAAAAGGCGCAACGGCCTTGTTTGATGGAATCACGCTGTTTTCGCACTGCACGGAAATCAGCTGCACGCCGTCCCCCACCCGGCAGTCCGATAAAAAAGAATGCGGCCCCACAGTGCAGTTGCAGCCGATGACGGTTGCTCCGCGCAAAATGGTGCCGGGTAAGATACAGGTATCGCTGCCGATGACCACGTCCGGGCCGATCATCACGCCGTCGCGGCACGGAATTTCCACTCCGTTGCGCATATGGCGGGCGAGAATTTCGTCGCGGGCGACGGAGTTCAGCGCGTTGAGCTGCAGGCAGTCGTTCGCACCCAGCACGGCGTTTGCGTCGCCGGTGGTATGGGCTCCGGCGTTTTTGCCGTTTTCGATCAGCAGTTTGACCGCGTCGGTCAGATAATATTCACCCTGCGCATTGTTGTTCCGGATTTTGGAAAGAATATCCAGAAGGTCGTCTACGCGGAACCAGTATGCGCCGGAGTTGATTTCACAGATGGAAAGGGTCGCGAAGTCCGCGTCCTTCTGCTCCACAATCGCGCTGATCAGGTGGGTTTCCGGGTCGCGCACAATGCGGCCGTACCCGGTGGGGTCGTCCAGAACGGCGGAAATGACGGTAACCGCGTTGCCGTTCTCAACGTGGTCCTTCAGCGCTTCGCCGATCACGGAGGAACCGACAAACGGCGCGTCTCCATTTAAAATCAGGACATTTTCCCCGCGGTGGCCGCGCAGAAAGCTCTCGGCCATCATGACGGCGTGGCCGGTGCCCTTGCGCTCGGGCTGAAGGACGTGGGAAATCGGGGCAAAGGCGCCGCTTTCGTTCAGAAGGGAAAGGTACCGCTCGACCTCCTCATGCATATAGCCGGTGACTACACAGATACCGGAAACTCCCGCGCCGTGCGCGGAATCAATCACCCATTGCAGCATCGGCTTGAAAAGCACCGGTGAAAGCACTTTGGGGCGGTTGGACTTCATCCGTTTCCCCTCGCCGGCGGCAAGAATTACTGCACAGCATTCCTCTGGCATGTTGTTTCCTCCGTGATTATCTATAGCATTCGCGTTTGAGCATAAAAATACATTTTAGGTTATCTCTATTATCTCATAAGAATCAGAATTTTCAAGATATAAATCAACTTTTGAAGAGGATTTGTGAAAGATACTCTGTTTTTACAAAAATTAATTTGAAATATCGGGCGGTTTTATAAAAAAACATATAGTAATTTCCAACTCTTTTTGCTATAATACGTTTTGAGCGACTATTTACAAAATTACAAATTAATATAGCTCGTCAAAACAAACAATTTAATAGGAGGTACTGTTAATGAGCCACAAGTACGTTTACCTTTTCTCCGAGGGCAATGGCAAAATGAGAGAGCTTCTCGGAGGCAAAGGCGCCAACTTAGCCGAGATGACCGTTCTCGGCATGCCTGTTCCGCAGGGCTTTACGATTTCCACCGAAGCCTGTACGCAATACTATAAGGACGGCCGCGAAATCAACGCCGATATTCAGGCTGAAATTTATGAATACCTTGCAAAAATGGAAAAGATCTGCGGCAAAAAGTTCGCCGACCCGGAAAACCCGCTGCTGGTCTCCGTGCGTTCCGGCGCCCGCGCTTCCATGCCGGGTATGATGGACACCATCCTGAACCTTGGCCTGAACGACACCGTTGTGGAAGGGCTTGCAAAGATCACAAACAGCCCGCGCTTTGCTTACGACTCTTACCGCCGCTTTGTACAGATGTTCTCCGACGTTGTTATGGAGCTTTCCAAAACAGAGTTTGAGAAGATCATCGACGCCCAGAAAGCGAAAAAGGGCGTAAAGCAGGACGTAGAGCTGGACGCGGACGACATGAAAGAGCTCGTTCAGAAGTTCAAGGCTTTCTATAAGGAGCAGAAGGGCGAAGAGTTCCCAACCGACCCGAAGGTTCAGCTGATGGAAGCCGTCAAGGCCGTATTCCGTTCCTGGGACAACCCCCGCGCGAACGTATACCGCCGCATGAACGAAATCCCCTACGACTGGGGCACCGCGGTAAACGTACAGGCCATGGTGTTCGGCAACTCCGGAGACAAGTCCGGCACGGGCGTTGCGTTTACCCGCAACCCGGCTACGGGCGAAAAGGCTCTCTTTGGCGAGTACCTCATTAACGCACAGGGCGAAGACGTTGTCGCCGGTATCCGTACCCCGCAGCCGATCAGCCACCTCCAGCAGGAAATGCCGGCAGTTTACGACCAGTTCGCAGAGATTGCAAACAACCTTGAAAAACATTATACAGACATGCAGGACATGGAGTTCACCATTGAAAACGGCAAGCTCTACATGCTCCAGACCAGAAACGGCAAGAGAACGGCGGCGGCCGCTCTGAAAGTAGCCGTCGACCTGGTGGACGAAGGCATGATCACCGAAGAAGAGGCCGTCCTGAGAGTGGAACCGAAGCAGCTTGACGCGCTGCTCCACCCGCAGTTCGACGCAGCCGCCATTAAAAAGGCAAAGGCAATCGGCAAGGGCCTTGCGGCTTCCCCGGGCGCTGCCTGCGGCAGAGTCGTATTCTCCGCGGAGGACGCGAAGGAATGGCACGATAGGGGCGAGAAGATCGTTCTTGTCCGTCTGGAGACCTCTCCGGAAGACATCGAAGGCATGGCGGTCGCACAGGGCATCCTCACCGTACGCGGCGGCATGACCTCCCACGCGGCGGTTGTTGCGCGCGGCATGGGTACCTGCTGTGTATCCGGCTGCGGCGAAATCGTTGTCGATTATGACGCAAAGCAATTTACCCTCGCGGGCCAGACCGTGAAAGAGGGCGACTATATTTCCATCGACGGTTCCACCGGCAATATCTACGCACAAGCGATTCCGACTGCCGCCGCCAAAATTTCCGGCGACTTCGACCGCTTCATGAAGTGGGCCGACGCTGCCCGTAAGCTGGAAGTTTACACCAACGCCGACACGCCGAAGGACGCAAAGCAGGGCCGTGATTTCGGCGCGCAGGGCATCGGCCTCTGCCGTACCGAGCACATGTTCTTTGAAGGTCAGCGTATTAAGGCAATGCGTGAAATGATCGTTGCCAAGACCACCGAAGAGCGCGAAAAGGCGCTTGTCAAGCTCACTCCGTTCCAGCAGGGCGACTTTGAGGGCATCTACGAAGTGATGGAAGGCCGTCCGGTCATCATCCGCTTCCTCGATCCGCCGCTCCACGAGTTCCTGCCGACCAAGGAAGAGGACATCAAGGAAATCGCCGGCGAGCTGAACATTACCGTCGCGGACCTGAAGAACGTCATTGCGAGCCTGCACGAGTTCAACCCGATGATGGGCCACCGCGGCTGCCGTCTTGCCGTTTCCTATCCGGAAATCGCCAGAATGCAGACGACGGCCGTCATCAACGCCGCTATCGCGGTCAACAGGAAGCATCCTGAGTTCAAAACCGAGCCGCGCATCATGATTCCGCTGGTGGGCGAGCAGAAAGAGCTCAAGTTTGTAAAGGATATCGTTACGGAGACCGCCGATAAAATCATCAAGGAAGCCGGCGTATCCCTCAGATACGAGGTCGGCACCATGATCGAGATTCCGCGCGCCGCTTTGACCGCGGACGACATTGCCAAGGAAGCGGAGTTCTTCAGCTTCGGCACCAACGACCTGACCCAGATGACCTTTGGTTTCAGCCGTGACGACGCCGGCAAGTTCCTGAACTACTACTATGAGAACAAGATTTATGAGTCCGATCCGTTTGCCCACCTTGACCAGAACGGCGTAGGCAAGCTGGTGAAGATGGCGGTCGAGCTTGGCCGCAAGACCAGACCCGAGATCCACCTCGGCATCTGCGGCGAGCACGGCGGCGACCCGACTTCCGTCGAGTTCTGCCACAATGTCGGCCTGAACTACGTATCCTGCTCACCGTTCCGCGTGCCGATCGCACGTCTGGCTGCCGCGCAGGCCGCTGTAAAGGAAAAGAGAGCAAAATAAATTTCCGCACGCTTTGACAGACATTCCCCATGCTCTCAGGAGCATGGGGAATTGTATTCAAGGGATATATACCGGAAGGAGGCGGGTACGGTTGAACAAGAGGCAGATTAAAATCATGGTGACCCTGCTGCAGCTTTTTTTGATCGGGGCGCTGTTTTTGCCGGCGGGGACCATTGTCGGGGATGCCGCCGCAGGAGACACTTCGCTGAGTGTTTTTCAGATGATTAACCGCTACGCGGGCATGGGCTTTTCCGACGACGCGCTTTTCTATATGGTGATGGCTTGCGTGTTCCCGGCCGCGATTATTATTTGTATGAGGGTGCTGAAGGAAAGAAAAAATTTCGGCGCTTCCGTGGTGCTCTGCGCGCTGTACGCGACGGCGTCGGCCTGTTTTTACAGCGCGGCAAAAAGGAAAATGGTGGATTACGCGACCATGACCTGGCTGCCGTATATCATTATTCTGATTTCCCTGACCTCCATGATGCTGCTGATCTTCGGTTTTTTCCAGGCGGCGCAGGACGGAGACGGGAGGGAATCCCCCAAAAAGGAGTAATTGACAAAGGCGCCGTGATATCCTATAATATAAAAGTTGTATGCGATTTCCGCTGAAAGAGAGCCGTTTGGAGGATGCCCGCGGAAACCCGCCTTACAGCTTTATTTGTCTCCGTAGCTCAGCTTAGATAGAGCGTTCGCCTCCTAAGGCGAACTCCGAACGGTACACAAAATTGAATATGCGCCTGTAGCTCAGCTGGATAGAGCACCGCCCTCCTAAGGCGGGGGTCATGGGTTCAAATCCCCTCAGGCGTGCCATCAAACCCAGTCCGGACAAGGGTTTCCGGCCTGAATGCTTACTCACAAGTCATGTTGTGGGTAAGCATTTTTTTATATTCTGGGAACTCGTACAGCTAAGGAAATTAAGTCGCTGTGAAGTCGATTTCGGGCTGAAAAACAGCTCAGCTAAGGTTTTTTTTGGAGATTAAACTGTTTTTAGCTAAGCAAACTGATTACTTGACGGAGGCCAACAGTTTGGCGAGCAAGTCCGGGTTGTCCTGAATGATACGGAGCAGCGCTTCTGTATCCTGTGATGGCTTTTCGTCTCCAGTCTTCAGGTAGTCGTCTTCCATTTGGTTTACGATGTCAACCTGATCCTCATCATAGGCTCGCTGGCCTCAGCGCAAGCCATGGCCTGCCCGACGCGATTCTTTTTGGGGACGGGGAAATCGGCATTGCCTTTGCAAAAGCGTTTGCGGCCTCTGCCAACAAAATTTCGCGGCAAAAGAATGGAAAGCTTCTGGATATCCAATCGCCGGCAAGGCTGGTCGAACGATAAATCTGTGAGGATATATTATAGGCTTGGCTCTGACATATCATTCTCGCATTGATGGCAGTTGAATCAATGGCTCAAATAGTGGATAGGTCCATATCAAATTCAACAACTCCATGGGATCAACTTTGAAAGTCTCGCAATCCATCTCTTTTTGAGATTATTTATTATATTGTTACGTTCCGATTGACGGTCTCGTTTCGGCCATATGCGCTGTGTTTTTATAGAGAAATTTGATCCAAGAAACCAGGTTTCCTTTTAATAGAAACGAATGGAACGGAAACTGTTTGCGCGGTAGTCTATACGAACTCCGAATTTGTCTGCTTCTGGGACCAAAATCTGTAAAGATATTTGAAATGGACAAAATTACGCCTTTTCGGATGAATTTCTCTATACAGATATTATTGGAAAAATATAATATATAAATAGATAAAAAGAAAATTTTAAGCATATTGTAAAATATTCAGACCAAATAGAGATGCGAAAAAGCCTTCTTTTATTTACAAAAAATCCCTTTGAAAAAGATTATGGAATATCCAATTTAGAAACAAATTAATTACTATCTGTGTCAAACTTTTAGTAGACAGCCTGAAATATTCTTTTCCAAATCAATGAATGAGGCTTTTCCTAAAGCTGCGGCACGAGGTGAAGAAGAGGTTGAAACAATATGGAGAGCAGTATGGAACCAAAACTTGAAATCGTCCGCCTGTGGGACAAAAATCGCTTTTCGATTCGCTATGCATTGTTTGACTTTGATGGAACAGTCAGTCTGATCCGAGAGGGCTGGCAAGATATTATGATTCCTTATTTCTGTGAGGTTCTCCGCAGTACCGCCACGCCCGAAAGCGAGGAGGCCATCAGGAAAATTGCGCTCGATTTTGTCACGGATCTCACGGGGAAGCAGACGATTTTTCAGTGCATTAAGCTGAATGAGGAGGTCGTGAAACGTGGTGGTCCGAAGCGCGAGCCTATTGTCTACAAGAAGGAGTATCTGCGCCGCCTTGAACTGCGAATAGCTAAGCGAAAGGAGCGGCTTGCCGCGGGGGAAGCGGATCCGGAGGAGTGGCTTGTCCCCGGGGTCGGTCCGTTCCTGAAGCTTCTGCGGTCGAACGGCATCAAATGCTATCTGGCAAGCGGGACGGATGAAGAGGACGTTCTGTACGAGGCGAAGCTTCTGGGACTTCAAGGAGTGTTTGACGGGGGGATCCACGGTGCCCACGACGCAATGGTGGAATGTTCAAAAGAGCTGGTCATTAATGCTATGTTGAACCGTGAACATATTCGTCCTGACGAACTTATTTCGTTCGGGGATGGCTTTGTGGAGGTGGAACTCGTTGCAAAACACGGTGGACTTGCCGTCGGCGTGGCGACGGAGGAGAGCAAGCGCCGGGGCGTCAACCAGTGGAAACGCAGCCGCCTGATCGCGGCCGGAGCGCGCGTCATCATACCGGATTTTCGGGACACCGAGGGGATATACGGAATTATACGGTAGGATTGGACGAGTTGGGCACTCGGCCCGCGGGACATTCGAATATTTATGGGGGGAGAGATATCAATGCCATTTGCACAGTTTGATCGTTCTCAACTGAACCTTTTGCCACTGGACCGGCGCGTCCATGATGTGAATCTGTCGGAGGTGCTGAAGAATGTTGACGACAGAATCCCGGAGTTCGATCATCCGGCGCTGCCGGTGCTGGCGGAAGCCGTCGTCAGAGCCCGCCGCAATCACGATGCCACCGTTTTAATAATGTACGGCGCACATGTCATCCGCACCGGCAATGCCATGTTTATGATCGAGCTGATGAAGAGGGGGCTCGTGACGCACTTTGCGACGAACGGAGCGGGCTCCATACACGATTTCGAACTGGCTATGATCGGCCATACCTGCGAGAGCGTGGCCCGATACGTCAGCGAGGGCCAGTTCGGCCTGTGGAAGGAAACGGGGCTGATAAACGACGCGGTCCGCGCGGGAGCAAAAGAGGGCATCGGGTGGGGAGAAGCCGTAGGAAAATATATTTGGGAAAATCGTTTTCCAAACCGTGAAAAAAGTGTGCTTGCAATGGGGTATCACCTCCATGTGCCGTGTACCGTGCATATTGGTATCGGAAACGACATCATCCATGAGCACCCCAACTGCGACGGGGCGGCCATGGGCTTCTGTTCCTATACTGATTTTCTGATTTATGCCCAAAGCGTCACAAAACTGGAAAACGGGGTGTTCCTGAACTTCGGATCGGCGGTGGCCGGACCGGAAGTTTACCTGAAGGCCCTGGCGATGGCGCGGAATGTCGCCCGTCAGCGTGGCGAAAAAATCGTTCATTTCGATACGGCGGTGTTCGACCTGATGCCGATCGAGGAAAGCGACGATTATGCCGTCACCCCGCCCAAAAGCGACCCGCGCTACTATTTCCGCCCTTGGAAGACCATTCTGGCACGCACTGTGGCCGATGGCGGCCGCAGCTTTTATGTGCGTGGGGAGCACCAGAAGACGCTGCCCAATCTTGCAAGGCAGATTCTGACACTGGATGACATGCGTGCCAAATAAGTATGATAGAGGAGGTTGGTTGGAATGGATATTGATAAAATGATTTCCGTTTTGAAAAATGTTGCACAGGTAAAAGTCGTCGTATTTGGGGACTATGCGCTTGACAAATACCTTTATATTGATCCGGAACACGACGAACCTTCGGCGGAAACCGGGGAAACCGCTTACCAGGTTCACCGTACCTCTTTGTCCGCCGGCGTCGGCGGTACCATTACGAACAATCTGCGAACACTTGGAGCCCAAGTCGTCTGTATCGGTCTTGCGGGAGACGACGGGCAGGGATACGAGCTGCTGAGATGCCTGCGCGAAACGGGCGCGGACGTTTCCCATATGGTGAGCTGCGACGTCCTGTGCACATGCACCTACATGAAACCGATGCGCAGGGGGACCGACGGAATCTACCGGGAGATGAACCGCTTCGATTTCCGCAGCTTCATTCAACGTCCGATAGAGGTCCAACGCGAGATGATGCGTCAACTGGAATCCGTCTTGGACTGGGCCGACGGCGTGATCATCACGGATCAGTTCTATCAGCGCAATATGGGTTCTGTCACGGACTGGCTGAGGGAACAGCTCAGCAAGCTGGCCGCTGAAAGGAAGGACAAGATTTTTTATGCGGATTCACGCTCGTTTGCAAACGAATACCGCAATATCATTGTAAAGTGTAACGACATCGAGTTCTTCGCGATGACCGGCGGACCAAAGCCGGACACCGGGAAGCTTAATGCTATTGTGGAAAGGGGAGAAAGACTTTACCGGAGCGGCGGGATTCCCCTGTTTGTCACCTGCGGAAAGGCGGGGATCGTTGTTTTTGACAGGACGGCAGAGCTTGTTCCGGCGTTCAAGGTCGACGGCGAAATTGATATCGTCGGTGCGGGCGATGCGGCGAACGCTGGGATTTTCCTGGGGCTCGCGCTGGGCCTGACGGCGGCCGAGGCCGCACTTCTGGCCTGCTGCGTTTCCTCGATTACCATTCAGCAGCTTGGTATGACGGGCACGGCTTCCATGCGACAGGTGACGGAACGGCTGGCGTCCCGCCGATAAACCGCGAAGGAGGGCAAATGGCGATGAATAACGGAGCCTATAGACTTTTTCATGGGCTTTACGTGGACAGGAGCCGTCTAGCCGAAATGCTGAAGGCGTTTTACACGTTGAACCACGTGAAGGTGTCCTTTTACGATACGGATTTTCATCAGCTGCAGGAATGGCCTTATCCGCAGTGTGATTTCTGTCAATTGATCCGTCGAAACGGAATCCAGGCGTGCCTGAAGAGCGACTGGGAGGCCTTTCGCCACTGCCATGCAAAAAAGAGTATTTACGCTTACCAATGTCACGCCGGACTTTTGGAAATGATCATTCCGTTAAAAATCGAAGAAATGGTTATCGGTTACATCATGTTCGGGCAAATGATCCGCGCCGAGGACGTCAACTCCACCAAACAGGCTCTCATGGAACGGCATCGGGGGTTGCCCGTGAGCGAGGACGAGCTGCTCCGCGTGATCGATCTGATTGACGTGAAGGACAAGGAGGAGCTTGAGGCGGCCACCCTGATCAGCAAGGCCTGCGTCAGCTATCTGCTGAGCGAACGGGTGGTTAGCATAGACCGGAACAATCTCGTCGATCGTATCGACGATTATATCGCGGAAAACATGTCCCAAGGTTTTACAGTCGAAGACCTGTGCGACTATCTTCAGATGAAGCGATCCTCTTTCTACTCGCTTACAAAAGAATGCCTTGGATGCGGGATCAGCACTTATATCCAGAAGAAGCGCCTGGACAGGGCGAAAACGTTGCTCAAGGAAACAAACCTCCCCATCTCTCTGCTTGCCGGACAGGTTGGGTTTAATGATTACAATTATTTCCTGCGTTGTTTTAAAAAGCAGGTTGGCATGACATGCCGTGCGTACCGTAAAAGCGTCGAGGACTATCTGCGTCCATAAACATATTGAAATTCATTTTCTGTTCTCTCTATAAATCCGAACATGCTGAAGAGAGTTCCCCCGTTATATAACGGGGGAACTTTTTGTTGGGATCTGTAAAAAAGTTCAAGATGGACAATTTTACAGTTAGGTGGATGAATTTCTCTATCATTGAAATTGTGTAAAGCCTATAATAAATTAAGAAAAATACGAAGATATTTAGCTTTATAGTAACTCGAACTAATAATGTTTTAATAAAGGGAGTGCGTATTTTGTTGACTAAATTAAAAATCGGCCTGGTTGGCAGCTCGCAGCTGAGCTTTCCCGGAGACAAGGAAGGGGCTTTTAGAAAGACTTCCGGTGATCTTGAGGGCCTGGCGGAAAAGTGGGGGTTTCAGCTTTTTGTCTACCCAAAGCAGGTGATCACGCCGGAACAGGGGTATGAAGCGCTCCATGCTTTGGAAGAGGAAAAAGTGGACTTTGTTCTGCTGCAGTGCACTAGCTTTTCGGCCGGTTTCTTAGCTCCCATCTTCGCCAGGATAAAGAATGCGCGTCTTGGCTTGTGGGCGATCCCGGAAGGAAAATCAGAAGGTGCGGTTCCGTTCAATTCGCTTTGCAGCATCAACATGTATGCTGCAATCATAGGGCATTATCTTGACGGATATGAGCTACCGGTCAAATGGTTCTACGGTAATGTCGGCGACCCGCTGTTTTCCGACCGTTTCGCGGTTACGGTACGTGCGCTGAAAGCGATCAAGGCCATGCAGCGTTCCAGCGTCGCCCTGATTGGCGGCATCGCGCCGGGCTTCGATGACCTGTATGACGACGAGCGCGGTCTGATTCGTCTGTTTGACGGGATGCGCATTAACCGCCTGCATGAATACGATGAACTGAAAAAGATCGCCATACATATGGACAGCGATAAAGTACGCCGGCGCATTGAGGAAGAAACGGCGCTTGCGAAAGGGTTCCGCCATCCGACGGCGAAAAAAATGATGGAAATCAACGCTCGGTTTTCTCTTGCGTACGATCAGTTTATCGAGGAAAACGGATATGACGCCGTGGCAATCAGTTGCTGGCCAAAACTCCAGGATGACTTTCAGTACAGCGTGTGTGCAGTGGTAGGCGAACTGAACGACAAAGGCACGGTGGCTGCCTGCGAAGGAGACTTGACTTCCGCTATCAGTATGCTGCTCCTGAGATATCTATCAGACAGCACCGCCACGTTGATGGATCTGTCTGCGTTCGACCAACAGGATGACACGATTTTGCTGTGGCATTGCGGTCCGGCCAGCCGTTGCTTCTGCGAGAGAAACGGTTTTGAGTATGGCCTGAACTATTCCGGTTCGGCGCACGAGCCGGGTGAAAAGGAAGTCAGCGGAACGGGCGTTGTTCGCGACATGGTTATGGACCCGGGCAAGATCACCATCTCCCGGCTCACCGGGGAAAGCGACAGAATGTTCTTGGCAACCGGGCAGATCATCGATACGTCCAAGCCGAGCTTCTGCGGATCCCGCGGTTGGGTGGGAGATCTTGAGATCAACCGTCGGAATGTTTCCGCACTTGATTTTTTCAATACTGTTCTTGTGCAGCGTTTCCAGCATCATTTCCCCATCGTCCGGGGCGATTTCAGCCGGGAGGTGCTTGAAGCGATGGCATGGTTAAAGCTGAAGAAGGTTGAGATTACACCTTATCAGGACTATCTTGAAAATCCCGCATGGTGGGCGGACAGGTGAAGTTAAAATATGCTTTCAACGTATATTTTGATTTAATAAATTGATCTTGAAAAGGGGAGAAAAAACATGAAAAAGTGGAGAAAAAATGTGAAAAGGGTATTTTCCGTGATTTTAGCGGCCATGCTGGCCTTGTCGGTGGCAGCTTGCAGCAGTTCCACCGAATCATCCTCCGGGGAGACGGCTTCCGGCACATCATCGGAGAGAACAGATGGGAAAAAATATGTGATCGGGGCACTGGTTTACAAGTACGACGATGTGTATTTGTCCACCGTACGCGCGGCAATGCAGCAATATGCAGACAAGGCGGGCAACATCGAACTTAAGATGTACGACGGGCAAGGTGATCAGGGAAAACAGCTGGATCAACTGGATGCCATTCTGCAGGACGGCGTCGACTGTCTGTTCGTCAACATGTGTGACCAGTCTTCCGCGCAAACCGTCATCAATCAGGTCAAGGACAAAAAGATTCCTCTTGTGTTCTTCAACCGCGAGCCGACTGATATCAGCGTCTTGAAGAATTATGATAAGGATATCTTCGTCGGCACAAAAGCTCAGGATGCCGGCATCATGCAGGGCGACATGCTGGCCCAGCTGTGGAAAGCCGACAAGAGCTTGGACCGCAACGGTGATGGAAAAGTTCAATATGTGGTATTCAAGGGAGAGGCTGACAATCTGGAAGCTATTGCCCGCACCGAATACTGTCAGTCAGAAGCGAAGGAAAAGGGTCTGAATATGGATGCCGTCGCGCCTGTACAAGTTTGCGACTGGACTGCGGAAAAAGCGATGAACGCAATGGAGGCGATCCTTTCTTCTAACAATGATATTGAAGCTGTCCTTTGCAATAATGATGACATGGCGACCGGCGCCATCTCTGCGTTGCAGAACCACGGCTACAACACCGGCAACGAAGGGGACAAAAAGATAGTTGTGCTCGGAGTAGATGGTACGGACGCCGCCAAATCCGCTATTGCCTCTGGTACGATGATGGGCACCGTGAAGCAGGATGGCGACGCGATGGCGAAAGCATGCGTCAATATTGCAGAGAATTATCTTAGTGGCAAGAGCGCACTGGAGGGCACAGGTTATCAGCTTGATGAGACGGGTGTTGCGATCCGTATCCCCTATTCTTCCTACACCGGTAAATAAGGAAGAAAATATCGAACTGATGAAGCGCAGGCGAGGATGCTTCAAGCAGGTAGCACCCTCGCCTACCCAATAATTGAGAATGAGAGATCATGGATATGGCAGAAACTTACATGCTTGAGATGACGGGGATTTGTAAAAGCTTTCCGGGCGTACAGGCTCTGGACGAAGCTCAGCTTAAGGTGCGGAAGGGCACGGTTCATGCCCTTTGCGGAGAAAACGGCGCCGGCAAGAGCACGCTGATGAAGTGCCTGTTCGGGATTTATAACAAGGATTCCGGCTCAATCAAGCTTGACGGCCGGGAAGTCGCATTTAAGGACACTAAGCATGCCATTCAGAACGGCATAGCAATGGTGCATCAAGAACTGAATCAGGTATTGCAGCGTAGCATTGCGGAAAACATCTGGCTGGGCCAGGTGCCGCGAACTCGAACCGGCTTGGTGGATCAGAAGAAGATGTACCGGGAGACAAAGAGGATTTTTGAAGATCTGGAAATCGATATTGACCCCAGAAGGAAAATCGGGACTTTGTCGGTTTCAGCGCGCCAGATGGTCGAGATTGCCCGGGCTGTTTCCAACAACATCAGGCTACTGGTCCTGGACGAGCCCACCTCGTCCTTGGCGGACGATGAAGTCAAGCAGCTGTTCCGCATCATCAATAAGTTACGCGAGCGGGGTGTCGGCATTATTTATATTTCCCACAAGATGGAGGAGGTCCTGAAGATTGCCGATGATGTCACTATTATGCGCGACGGAAAATGGATCACGACTGAAAAGGCAGAGAATCTTACGCTCGCCAAGATTATCAATTTGATGGTCGGCCGCAAAATGGACAACCGATTCCCGCCGAAGGTGAACAAACCGGGGGAAGTGATTATGTCAGTCGAGCATCTCACCAGCACTTACATGCCGGGTTGCATCGACGTTTCCTTCGACTTACGTGCGGGGGAGATTCTCGGGATCGCGGGGCTGGTTGGTTCCCGCAGAACCGAATTGCTGGAAACGGTTTTTGGCACGCGCCGCCACAGCGAAGGCACAATCAAGGTCCACGGAAGGGAAATCAGGAACAACACTTCACGGGATGCCTTGAAAAACGGTTTCGCGATGCTGACGGAGGAACGCCGCGCAAGCGGCATCTTCGGAGTGGATTCCGTGATGTTCAACTCCGTGATTGCCAACGTTCGGGCTTATCGGAAAGGGCTTTTTCTAAAGCAGCAGAAAATGAAAGAGGATACTGATTGGGTCATCAGTTCGATGAATATCAAAACTCCAAGTCAGAAAACTCATATCAAGTTTTTGTCGGGGGGCAATCAACAAAAGGTTATCATCGGGCGATGGCTACTCACAAAGCCGGAGATTCTGCTGATGGACGAGCCGACCCGGGGTATTGACGTAGGAGCTAAGTATGAAATCTACCAGTTGATCGGTGATGTAGCAAAACAGGGGAAGGCAGTTATTGTGGTGTCCTCGGAAATGTCGGAGCTCCTGGGTATTTCGGATCGGATCGCCGTGATGAGCAACGGCCATCTGGCAGGCATTCTTGATATGGAGAATGCCACGCAGGAAAGAATCATGGAACTTGCACTACACTTCATTTAAAAAGAGGTAGGGATATGGAAAAAATAAAAAAACTGGATATTGATAAACTGAAAAAAGGGCTCTTAAATAATGCGTTGCTGATTATCCTGGGCTTCATGTTAATTGTTGTGATCTGCATCAGTCCAAGCTTTATCTCCATCAACAATATCACCAATATTCTTCGTCAGGCCTCCACCCGCGGCATTCTTGCCCTGGGAATCGCCGCCGTCATCATCATTCAGGGGACCGACCTTTCGGCTGGCCGCATCCTTGGTTGCTGCGCCGCCATTTCGGCAAGTCTGCTGCAGGCGACGACTTATGCGTCCAGAATGTATCCTCAGATTACAAATGGCCTGCCGCTGTTCATTCCGCTGCTGATCAGTATTATCGTCGCGGTTCTGTTCTCCTTGCTGAACGGTTTCGGTGTGGCGTATCTGCACATGCATGCCTTCATTGTATCGCTCGGCACCCAACTGATTGCATTCGGCAGCACCTGTATCTATATTGACAGTCAGAAGGGGGGTGCACAGCCTCTTTCCACGTTGGATCCCCGCTACTTGAATCTGGTGAAGGGTTCGTTCAATCTGGGCTTCATGCAGTTGCCTTATCTGGTGGTCTATCTGTTCATTTGCGCAGTCGTAGTTTACATTCTGTGGAATAAGACTGTATTCGGCAAAAATATGTATGCGTTCGGCGGCAATCCGGCGGCTGCCGCGGTATCTGGCATCAATACAAAGCTTACTGTGATGTTGGTGTTCCTTGTGGCAGGCGTTCTGTACGGCATATCCGCTTTTCTGGAAGCAGCGCGGATTGG